>JBBQIA010000303.1:0-3010 GCA_038324485.1 Lysobacterales bacterium | reverse complement strand
CGATGTCTTGGAAGGCGAGCATCGCCCCGGTCATTTCGACGGCGTGACCACCGTGGTGGCGCGGCTGTTCAACATGGTTCGCCCGGACGTGGCGCTGTTCGGGCGCAAGGATTACCAGCAGCTGCAGGTCATTCGTCACATGACCCGGGACCTCGCTTTCGCCATCGACGTCGTCCCCGGCGCCACCGTGCGCGAGCCCGATGGCTTGGCGATGAGTTCGCGCAATCAATACCTCTCGTCGGACGAACGCAGCGTGGCGGTGGAACTGATCCGCAACCTGCGGACCATGCGCGATCAAGTGTCGCTGGGTCTGCCGCCGGCGGGCTTGGAGCAAGAGGCGCTTGAGCGCCTAACGGCTGCGGGCTTCGAAGTGGACTATGTGGCCATTCGCCGCGCCGACCTGTCCGTGCCGGACGGGGGCAGCGAGCCGGGCCTTTTGGGTTTGGTGGCGGCCCGCTTGGGAACGACCCGGCTGATCGACAACCTCGAGTTCGACGCGCCCTAAACCGACCGGGCGGCGAGGGCGCTGGCCTGAACGGCCTGCATCACGTCGACGCGCGCTGAACGCGGCATGCGGCAGGCTTTGGTTCGATTGCGGGCTCCAACTCCGCCACCTACACTTCGCGCCTTCACGCACCAGGAGCGCCCCATGCAGCTCACCTTGCTCAAAGCCAAGATTCACCGCGCCTCGGTCACTCACGCCGAGCTTCACTACGAAGGCTCCTGCGCCATCGACGGTCGTCTCTTGGACGTGTCGGGCATTCGCGAGTACGAGCAGGTGCACATCTTCAACATCAACAATGGCGCGCGCTTCGTCACCTACGCCATTCGCGGCGAAGAAGGCAGCGGCGTCATTTCGGTCAACGGCGCGGCAGCCCATCTGGCCGGCCCCGGCGATCTGGTCATCATCTGCGCCTACGGGCAGCTGGACGAAGCCGAGGCGGCCCTGTTCAAGCCGAGCCTCGTGTACGTTGATCGGCATAACCGTCTGACGCACACCAACGACAGCATTCCGGCGCAGGCCGCTTAACCTCGGATCACGCATGCCCTCGATCGCTGAGCGTCTGGAACACCTAAAGTCCCACGGCGCCCGGCTCAAGGGTCGCTCACTGCGCAGTCTGATGGCCGATGACGCGGATCGCGGTCAGACGATGGCGCTTCGCGTTGACGGCCTTTACGCGAACTTTGCGCGTCAGCATGTGGATGCCGAAGCGATGCAAGCCCTTATGGCCTTGGCTCGCGAGAGCGGCGTTTGCTCCGCCATCCATGCGCTGCTGAGTGGTGAGTCGGTGAACCGATCAGAAGGGCGTCCGGCGCTGCACAGCGCCTTGCGCGGCTCCTTCGATGCTCCCGTAGCCGCGGCCGCCGCCGACGAAGCCGCTGCCGCACGCGAACGGATGAAGGCGATGGCTGCCGACCTTCGAGCCAGCGGCGTGACCGACATCATCAACGTCGGCATCGGCGGCTCGGATCTGGGTCCGCGACTAGCCGTCGATGCGTTGCAAGACTTCGGCGATGGACGCTTTCGCATTCATTTCGTCAGCAATGTGGACGCCCACGCGGCCAGCCGACTGCTGGCGGGCTTAAACCCTGAAAGAACCGCCGCTATCGTCGTTTCGAAGAGTTTCGGAACGCAGGAAACGCTGCTGAACGGCCAGCTCATTCGCGACTGGCTCGGCGGCGGCGAGCGCCTCTACGCGGTGAGTGCGAACGTGCCGAAAGCGCAGGCCTTCGGCATCGCGCCGGAGCGCGTGCTGCCGATGTGGGACTGGGTGGGCGGGCGCTACTCGCTGTGGTCGGCCGTGGGGTTTTCGATTCTGCTGGCGCTGGGTGATGCGGGTTTTGAGGCCATGCTGCGCGGCGCTGCTCGCCTCGATGCACATTTTGATCAAGCGCCCATCGAGTCTAATTTGCCGGTCTGGCATGCGCTGTTCGCGGTCTGGAATCGACACGTTGAGGGCCACGCCAGTCACGCCGTACTGCCCTACGACGAGCGTCTTCGACTGCTGCCGGCGTACCTGCAGCAGCTGGTGATGGAGAGCTTGGGCAAGCGCGTCGACCACGAGGGCCAGGCGCTGACCTACGACACGGTGCCGGTCCTGTGGGGTGGTGCCGGCACCGACAGTCAGCACAGTTTTTTTCAGGCGATTCATCAGGGCACGCAAATCGTACCCTCGGATTTTATCGGCGTGATTCATCCTGATCACGCCCACGGGGATCAGCATCGAGTTCTGCTCTCGCATTTGCTGGCGCAAACCGAAGCGCTGGCGAACGGCGACGAGGGCTCGACGCCGCAGCAGCACTTTCCCGGCCAGCGTCCAAGCACACTGATTCTTCTTGATCGACTGAATCCGGAGTCCTTTGGCGCATTGCTGGCGATGTACGAACACAGCGTTTACGTGCAGTCGGTGCTGTGGGGCATCAACGCTTTCGACCAATTTGGCGTGGAATTAGGCAAGCGTTTGGCCGGCGGTTTGCTGCCCGTGCTGGAGAACGCAGCCGAGGCCGATGATCCGATTAGCGCGGCGCTGGTGGCGGAGATTCGCAGCCGCCGTTAAGCGGTGCTTAGGTTTGCGCAGCCAACGCCGACGACTTCGAGGCTTGCTCGGTCATGGCCCAAGCCACGTGCTCGCGCACGACCTCGGAGGGATGCATCCGGCGGGCTTCAAGGGCGTGCATCGCCGCTGCCGAGTAAGGCGCATTGCCCAAGGCCACGGCGATGTTGCGCAGCCAGCCCTCATAGCCGGTGCGTCGAATGGCCGAGCCCTCGGTGCGCGTCAAGAACTCGTCTTCGTCCCACGCAAACAGCGTGAGCAACGAAGCCGTATCTAAGCCCTGTCGCGCTTCGAAGTCGGGCAGGGTGTGACGCTCGGCGAACTTGTTCCACGGGCACACCAGCTGACAGTCGTCGCAGCCGAAAATGCGGTTGCCGATGGGCTTACGAAACGCTTCCGGAATGCTGCCGCGGTGTTCGATGGTGAGGTAGCTGATGCAGCGGCGAGCGTCTAAT
>JBBQIA010000302.1:0-3011 GCA_038324485.1 Lysobacterales bacterium | reverse complement strand
CGCAGGTGTTTAGCACCGCCGAAGACAATCAGAGCGCCGTCACCGTGCACGTGCTGCAGGGCGAGCGCGAGCAGGCCCGCTACAACAAGTCGCTGGCGCGCTTCGATCTGGCCGGCATTGATGCGGCCCCGCGCGGCATGCCGCAGGTGGAGGTCACCTTCGACATCGACGCCAACGGCATCCTGCATGTCTCGGCCAAGGACAAGAAGACTGGCAAGGAACAAAAAATTGAGATCAAGGCCGGCTCGGGTCTTTCGGAAGAAGAGATCCAGCGCATGGTCGCCGACGCGGAGGCCAATCGCGAGGAAGACAAGAAGTTCCACGAACTGGTCACGGCGCGCAATCAGGCTGATGGCCTGATCCACCAGACCCGTACGGCGATCACCGAGCACGGCAGCAAGGTGCCGGGCGAGCAACTGGGCGCGATTGAAACGGCGCTGTCGGACTTGGAAACGGCCATGAAGGGCGATGACAAGGCCCAGATCGAAGCCAAGACCATGGCGCTGGCGCAGGCGGCACAGCCGCTGCAGGCCGCAGCGTCGGGCGGCAGTGCCGAGGGCGGCGGTGCGCCGGCCGATTCGGCGACGGCCTCGGCCGACGACGTGGTCGATGCCGAGTTCACGGAAGTCAAGAAAGATAAGTGACGTCATGCACCCGAGCACGTCTCGGGTGATTCAACGAGCCGCGTTCGACCGGTGAATCGGTCCTCGCGGCTGCCGTTTTTTTGGGTTGCGGAGTGTTTGGATGAGCAAGCGGGATTTTTACGAAGTGCTGGGCGTTTCGAAGAGCGCGTCGGAAGACGATCTCAAGAAGGCGTATCGCCGGTTGGCGATGAAGCACCATCCCGATCGCAATCCGGGCGACGCCGACGCCGAAGAGACGTTCAAAGAGGCCAAGACCGCTTACGACGTGCTCTCGGATGCCAACAAGCGCCGCCTTTATGACCAGCATGGTCATGCGGCGTTTGAGCAGGGCATGGGTGGTGGAGGCGGTGGCGGCCAGGCCGGCTATGCCGACATGGGCGACATCTTCGGCGACATCTTTGGCGACATCTTCGGTGGTGGCCGCCAGCGCAGCGGGCCGAGACGCGGTTCCGACCTGCGTT
This sequence comes from Lysobacterales bacterium, assembly GCA_038324485.1. GTDB lineage: Bacteria > Pseudomonadota > Gammaproteobacteria > Xanthomonadales > Xanthomonadaceae > Silanimonas. The sequence goes on along the minus strand of JBBQIA010000302.1, from coordinate 1,906 downwards.
ACGTGATGGAGCTGGATCTCGAAGAGGCCGTCGCCGGCATCGAAAAGCGCATTGAAGTGCCGACGATGGCGAACTGCAGCAGTTGCGAAGGCACCGGCGCGGAAGATCGTAAGACGGAAACCTGCGGCACCTGCCGTGGCGCTGGGCAAGTGCGCATGCAGCGCGGCATTTTTCAGATGCAGCAGCCGTGCCCCACCTGCAGCGGCGTCGGAAAAATCATTCCGAAGCCCTGTCGGCCCTGCCACGGCACGGGCCGCGTGCGACAAGAAAAGACGCTGTCGGTGAAGATTCCTGCGGGCGTCGATACCGGCGATCGCATTCGCTTGCAGGGCGAAGGCGAAGTCGGCCAGCCCGGTGCGCCCAGCGGCGATTTGTACGTGGAGGTGCAGGTGCGCCCGCACGAGGTGTTCGAGCGCGAGGGTGATGACCTGTATTGCGAGATTCCGATTCGGTTCTCGCAGGCGGCGCTCGGCGCAAGCATCGCGGTGCCGACGCTGGAAGGCGAGGTCGAAGTAAAGATCCCGGCCGAAACTCAAACCGGCAAACTCTTCCGTCTGCGCGGTAAGGGCGTGCGCTCGGTGCGCTCACGCCAGACGGGCGACTTACATGCCCGCGTGGTGGTAGAAACGCCGGTGAAGCTCACCGCTCGTCAGCGCGAGCTGCTGGCCGAGTTTGAAGAAACCTTCGAGGGCGAAGACGCCGCGCGTCATTCGCCGAAGTCGAGTGGGTTCTTTGACGGTGTTCGCTCGTTTTGGGATCGGATGACGAACTGAGCATGACAACGCCCCTCGATTTTCTTGTCCACGGCGCATCGGGCCGCATGGGCCAGCGCCTTCTCGCCCTTGCGACCGAGCAGCCGAGCTTGCGTCTCTCTGCCGTCGCTTCCCGGCGGCCCTTGGCTCTGGGCGCGGTCAGCGGACCGGCAGTTCTTACGCCAGATCGCCTTTCTGAATCGCCGCCGCTGCATTTGCTGATCGACTTCAGCCTGCCCGAGGCCTTCGATGCGGCCTTGGCGCTGGCCGTCACGCAAGGCGCGGCCTTCGTCAGCGGCACGACCGGGCTTTCCGAAGACCAGCAGGCGGCGATGCGCGCCGCCTCAGCGCAGATTCCGGTGCTGTGGTCGGCCAATTTCAGTCTGGGCGTAGCGGTGTTGGCCGATGTTCTGGAGCGCGCCGCGCAGGCCTTGGCCGGCTGGGACCTCGACATTGTCGAAAGCCACCACGTTCACAAGAAGGACGCGCCCTCCGGCACCGCCTTGCTCTTGGGTGCTGCCGCCGAGGCGGGGGGCGCCGCACCGCGCTACGCCAGCATTCGAGCCGGCGACATCGTGGGCGAACACTGGATTCAGTTTGCAGGGCAGGGCGAACGCGTCGAACTCGCGCACCGCGCCACGTCTCGCGACATTTTTGCCCGTGGTGCTTTGGCAGTGGGCGCTTGGTTGGCACTTCAGCCGCCGGGCCGCTACGAAATGCGCGATTGGGTGGCGTCGCGGGGCCTTCCCCGCTAGAATTCTCGCTCGCCTGACTCCTCTTCCGTGCGCCCGCTAAAGGCCGGTGCAGGGAATGCGCACGCCGCGCTCGAGTCACCCCAACTGACAAGGGCGATCCCGTGACCCAAACCGCCATTCTCGCGCTCGAAGACGGAACTGTATTCGAGGGCGTTTCCGTCGGCGCGCCCGGCCTTTCGGTGGGGGAGGTGGTGTTCAACACCGCTCTAACCGGCTATCAAGAAATTCTCACCGACCCGTCGTATGCGCGACAAATGGTGACACTGACCTATCCGCACATCGGCAATACGGGTTGCACGCCGGAAGACGATGAGGCCGCGAAGGTGTGGTGTGCCGGACTGATCGTTCGTGATGTGCCGCGTCGTCCCAGCAACTGGCGTCAGCAAGAGGCCTTGCCGG
>JBBQIA010000301.1:0-3017 GCA_038324485.1 Lysobacterales bacterium | reverse complement strand
ATGCGCACACCCCACTCGAAGGCCTTGGCATAGCCCTCGCCGTCGCCCGCGGCATGGCGTGAACTGAGGTGCGGCAGGATGACCGTACCAATGGCCACGCCGAACAGGCCCAGCGGAAATTCGCTCAAACGATCGGCGCTGTAGAGCCACGTCTGGCTGCCGGTCACCAGCAAAGACGCGAAGATCGTGCCGACAATCAGATTTAACTGCGCCACCGACGAGGCGAACAAAGTCGGCAGCATCAAGGTGCCCACTTTTCGCACCGCCGGATGACGGAAGTCGAGTTTCAAACGGGGCCGCACGCCCAGTCGCCCCATTGACGGCCAGAGCAAGGCGAACTGCAGCGCACCGGCCAGAACCACACCCCAGGCCAAGGCCATCGCCGGCACCTCGAAGCGCGGCGCCAGCGCCAGCATCGCGGTGATCATCGCCACGTTGTGCAGCACCGGTGTGATGGCGGCGAGCCCAAATTTTCCGTGGCTATTGAGTACCGCGCCGGCCAGCGCCGTCATCGAAATAAACACGAGGTACGGGAAGGTGATGCGCAGCATGTCGGCGATCAGGCCAATGCGCTCTGGTTCGTCGAGGGCGCCGGGCGCGAAGGCCGCGGCGATCCATGGCGCCGCCAACATGCCTAAGCCCGCCACCACCAGCACCACGGCGCACAATGCGCCGGCCACATGGTCCAGAAAGTCGCGCACGGCCTCGCGATCGCCCTTCTCTTTCAGCGCGGAATAAGCGGGAACGAAGGCCGACGAGAACGAACCCTCGGCAAAAATTCGCCGCAGGTAGTTGGGAATGCGATAGGCGATGACGAAGGCATCCATCGCCGCCGAAGCCCCGAAAAGACTGGCTTGCAAAATATCGCGAGCGAAGCCGGCCAGCCTCGAAACAAGGGTCATGGCACTGAAGACGGCAGTGGACCGCAGCAAGGCGGGACGCGTCACGGCGCGTTCCTGAACACGGGGGGCAGAAAGCCGCTTACTTCTTGACGCACCAAGGTTTTTCCCCAATACTCCGCGGTCTTTCGTCCCGCATCTTACCCAGTTTCACGCAGGAGCCGTCCGTGGCCAACATCAAGTCCGCAAAGAAGCGCGCCAAACAGGCCGTTGTCCGTAATGCCCGTAACTCGGCCCAGCGCTCGATGCTGCGCACCGCCGTCAAGAAGGTCGTCAAGGCCATCGACGCGAAGGATGCCGCTGCTGCTGAAGCCGCGTTTGCTATCGCGCAGCCGATCCTCGATCGCTACGCCTCGCGTGGTCTGATCCACAAGAACAAGGCCGCCCGTCACAAGGCGCGTCTGAACGGTCACATCAAGGCCCTCAAGGCCGCCTAAGTTTCGTTAGGGACCGTCCATGGCCCACAGGGTCATGACACACGAAGAAGCCGGCATTTAGCCGGCTTTTTTGTGCGCCTTCGATGACGAAAAGCGCCGAGCGGCGGCTCGGCGATCAGCCGTCGCTGGCCGTCGCCGGACCTTTGCGCTCGGCCCACGCCACATCTTCCGCCGCCTCGACCGCAGTCTGCTTCAACTCGTCGAAGAACTGCTGCACCTTCAGCATGATCTGGCGCGTGCCCTCGCGGCCGATGGCCGACACCACAAAGTGCGGGCCTTCCCAGCCAAGGCGCGACACAACGTCCGTCACGCGCTCTGCGATTTCTTCTTCGTCGAGCAAATCGGCCTTGTTCAAGACCAGCCAACGCGGCTTCTCGAGCATGCCCGGGTCGTACTTGCGCAGCTCGTGCTCGATGGCACGCACCTGCTCGACGGGATCGATGCCTTCATCCATCGGCGCCATGTCGACGAGATGCAGAAGCAAGCGCGTGCGCTGAACGTGCCGCAAGAACAGTGCGCCCAAGCCAGCACCGTCGGCTGCGCCTTCAATCAAGCCGGGAATGTCGGCAATCACGAAGCTTTTGTAGGCCTCGACGCTGACCACGCCCAAGTTCGGATAGAGGGTGGTGAAGGGGTAATCCGCCACCTTGGGCGTCGCTGCCGAAACGGCGCGCACGAAGGTGCTCTTCCCCGCATTGGGGAAACCCAGCAGGCCCACGTCGGCGAGCAGCTTCAGCTCTAAGCGCAGCTCGCGGTCTTCGCCCGGCCAGCCTGGCGTCGCTTTGCGCGGCGCACGGTTCACCGAGGTCTTGAAATGGATGTTGCCGCGACCGCCGTCTCCGCCCTTCGCCACCAGCATGCGCTGGCCGTGCTCGGTGAGGTCGCCGATGATTTCATCAGTGGCAATGTTGCTGACGGCCGTGCCAACAGGCACGCGAATCATGACGTCTTCGCCGGCCTTGCCGTACATGTCTCGACCCATGCCGTTCTGCCCGCGCTGCGCCCGGTAAACCCGGTCGTGGCGGAAGTCGATCAAGGTGTTGAGGTTTTCGTCAGCTTCCACCCACACGCTACCGCCATGGCCACCATCGCCGCCATCGGGGCCACCGAGTGGAATGAATTTCTCGCGGCGGAAACTGATGCAGCCGTTGCCACCACTGCCGGCGTGGACCGCGATTACGGCTTCGTCGACCAATTTCATGCGCTACTCCTAGAAACGACAACGCCCCGCCGGAGCGGAGCGTTGTCCATCGTGATGCGTGATGCCTGCCCCGAAGGGACCGACATCCAAGCCGCTTACGCGGCGACGACCACGCTCACGGTGCGGCGCTTGTTGGCGCCCTTCACCGCGAAATCGACCTTGCCATTCACCAGCGCGAACAGCGTGTGGTCGCGACCGATGCCCACGCCGGCGCCCGGATGAAACTCGGTGCCGCGCTGACGAAGGATGATGTTGCCGGCTTCAACAGCCTGGCCGCCGAAGATTTTGACGCCCAGATATTTCGGGTTCGAATCGCGGCCGTTGCGGGTCGAGCCTACGCCCTTTTTACTTGCCATGACGGTGTCTCCTCGCTAGGTGCGGATCAGGCCGAAATGCCCGTGATCTCGATTTCGGTGTAGTACTGACGATGGCCCATCTGCTTGCGATGGTGCTTACGACGGCGGAATTTAACGATGCGGA
>JBBQIA010000300.1:0-3052 GCA_038324485.1 Lysobacterales bacterium | reverse complement strand
TTCGACAGGGCAAACCCAATGCGCACTTAGTGCCGCGCGAACTCGAGCAGCACGTCGGCGCCACGTCCGCCGCGCTGAGCCTTCTCGAACGCGCTGCGGACAAGCTAGCGCTCTCGGCGCGCGCCACGCATCGGGTACTGCGCGTGGCCCGCACCTTGGCCGACTTGGTCGCTTCGTCGGTCGTCGACAGCGCGCACATTGCTGAAGCGATTGCCTTCCGTGCTGTCGACGACGCACGAGCATCGCGCGGGCAGGCTACCCTGAGCTCATCGCCCACACCGGATCCCGACCCCTCGCATGGAGTGGCTGCAACGCACTGACACGTGGCTACTGGGCATTGCGCTGATCGCTCTCGTGGGCATCGGATCCAGCCTGATTGCTCGCCGCTTCGGTGCGCCTTTGCTGCTCGTCTTTCTTGCTCTGGGCGTGGCGCTCGGCCCAGAGGGCGCGGGCTTCAGCATCGAACCCGGCATCGTCTACGCCATCGGCGCAACGGCCTTGGCCATCATCCTTTTTGACGGCGGACTGCAGACGCGATTAGCGCCACTTCGGCCGGCCATCGCGCCGGCTTTGCTGCTGGCGACCGGCGGCGTAGCCATCACTGCGGTGATCACGGCAGCGGCGGCGATGTGGCTGTTCGATCTGGGCCTGATCGAAGGATTGTTGCTGGGCGCCGTGCTGGCCTCGACCGACGCGGCAGCCGTGTTCTTCCTGCTGCGCGGCGCCGGCATTTCGCTACCGCGTCGCGTCAATGGCGTGCTGGAAATTGAATCGGGCAGCAACGACCCGATGGCGGTCTTTCTGACCGTGCTGCTGTGCTCGTGGCTGGCGGTGGGTGACGTCGGCGGCCCGGGAGGCATGGCCCTGAAGCTGGTGATGCAGATTGGCATAGGGCTGGGACTAGGCGTGCTGGGCGGGCGACTGCTGGCGCTAGGCCTCAACCGTCTGGCGCTGCCAGAAGGCCTGCATCCGCTGTTTACGCTGGCCGGGGCCATTGGGCTGTTCGCAGCCACCAATCACTTGAGCGGCAGCGGCTTTCTGGCCGTCTACGTGGCGGGCTTGGTGCTCGGCCAAAAGCCGGTGCGCGCCATCGCCAACGTCACCGCCGTGCAGCACGCGGCGACGTGGCTGGCTCAAGGCGGCATGTTCCTGCTGCTCGGCATGCTGGTGGTGCCGTCCATGGTGCTGGAAGTGTTGGGCCCGGCGCTGGCGCTGTCGGCCCTGCTGATGTTGGTCGCGCGTCCGCTCGCAGTGGCTGCCTGTCTCGCTCCCTTCGGCTTTCATAAGCGCGAAATCGGCTTTGTCGGCTGGGTCGGATTGCGCGGCGCCGTGGGCATCTTCCTGGCCTCGCTGCCGCTCTTGATGGACCTGCCGCAGGCCAAGCTCTACTTCAACGTGGCCTTCGTCGTCGTAGTGGTGTCGCTGCTGGTGCAGGGCTGGACGCTGAAGCCTGCGGCACGGCTTTTTCGCGTGGCGCTGCCGCGACGTGAGACCTCGACGCGGCGTATCGAGCTGGATTTGCCCGGCCAGCTCGACCTCGAGCTGGTGGGCTATCACGTGGGCCCCACCAGCGCGGTGCTGTCGAAGAAGGCCGAGCTGCCCGGCTGGGCTCGCGCGGCGATCGTGGTTCGCAACGAAATCATTCTGCTCCCGCACGAAGCCGGCCCCGCGCAGCCCGGCGACACCGCGTATTTTTTGGCGCCGCCCGGCGAGGTCTATCGGCTGGACTGGCTGTTCGCCGAGGGCCGCGAGGCCCGCGAAGCCGAGCACGAGGCTTTCGGTGCCTTCAGCCTGCCCGGCGACGCGCCGCTGGGTGAATTGGCCGCCTTCTACGGTCTGCCGATCCCTCCGCGCTACGCCGCGCACACCGCCAGCGAGATGTTTGCGACGCGCTTCGAAGACGAGGTCCACATCGGCGATCGCATCGCGCTAGGCGGCGCCACCTTGGTGGCGCGTCGGGTTCGCGAAGGCCTTGCCGTTGAAATCGGCATTGTGTTTCACACCGACTCAATCGGTCGCCTGCAGCGCTGGGCCATGCAGTGGCGGGATCGGGTTCGGCAGGGCTGGTAAGCCTCAGGGCACCCTCCTGTGCACCGTGATTTGGGGCGACCGATCACCCGTCCATAACGATGACCCCTTGCGAGGCGGCGAGCTTCACGTTACATAGTAACGAGCGCGAACGCCGCACCCCCCGTGGGCGTCCGAACGAACCATTCGACACCGAGGTCGCACGCGCCCTACTGCGCCTGCGGGCCGGAGCGTGGTTTAACCCTATCCATGATCGTGTTTTGGGAGTCACCGATGCAGCGTTTTCAGCGGAACGGTTTTACGGTCGCAGTGTCAGCGGCTCTTGTGGCGATGGTCGGCGCGGCGCAAGCCCAAGACCTGAAGTCGGGCCCAGAGACGCTGAACGCGTCGCCGGCATTTCAGCAGTTCGAGACCACGGGCCGCATGCCCTACATCATCGGATTTGCTGAAGCACCGACCGTGAGCTTCGAGGCGCAGCTGAAAGCACAGCCGCGGCCGCCGATGCGCGGCAAGATGGGCTTCGATCTCGAAGGCACCGTGGCGAATTACGCGAAGACCCTGGAAACCCGCCAGATTGGTCACGAGTCGCGCCTGAAGCAGGCCGTGGGCCGTGACTTCGCGGTGGCGCATCGCATGCAGCACGCCTTCAACGGCATCGTCGCGGAACTGACGCCGGCTGAAGCCGCCGCGTTCGCGAATGATCCGGCGGTTCGCTTGATCGAGGCCTACGCCGAATATGCGCTGGATGATGAAGTGGCGCCCGGCGTCATCGGCGCCAATACAGTGTGGGACGACGGCACCGGCATTCACCGCGCGGCCTTCATCAACCGCAGCCGTACCGAAGTATCCCTTTACAACCGCCGCGCCAAGGGCGAAGGCGTCATTGTCGGCATGATCGACTCGGGCATCAATTTTGCGAGCCCCTCGTTCGCGGACGTCGAGGCCGACACCGGCATCGCGATTCGCAATCCGCTCGGTGCGGGCAACTCGCTCGGCAGTTGCACCACCGGCGGCGCCGACGTCG
>JBBQIA010000299.1:0-3068 GCA_038324485.1 Lysobacterales bacterium | reverse complement strand
CTGGTGGTCGATCCGGCCGACGCGGAGACGGTGATGGGCGTGGGCTTTGTTGAATTCAGCCAAGCGCAGTGCGCCGTGTGGCCACGCGGCCAGCGTCCCGATGATTTCCGCGCGCCATTGACCGGCGATCTGCCGGTGCTGGCCATCAGCGGCGAGTTCGACCCAGTTACCCCGCCGCGCTACGGCGACACGGCCATCGCTCAGCTGCCCAACGCCCGCCATCTGGTGCTCAAAGGGCAGGGCCACACGCCGCTGTCTTCTGGCTGCATGCCGTGCTGAATTTGTTCGCCGACGCTGCCGGAAACGAAGCGCGCCTGCGCCAACAGCGGCGCGTAGTCGCCATCCATCGCCTGCTTCAGCACCACCGGAAGCAGCGCGGCGGTGACGGGCGAGTAGCTGTAGAGCCGCAGCAGGATGGCCACGTGGCCCATCGTGGGGACTTCTTCGCGGCGCTCGCCGGTGGTCGGGTCGCGGTAGGTGACGGCGGCAACGTCGGGCGCGGAGAGGGCGGCCGAAATCGTAGCCAAGGCGGCCTTCGGGTCGGGCAGCGTTTTCGCACAGGCTGCGTCCGCCGTGCAGCGCGCGAATTGCGCGTCGAGTGCCGCCTGCAGGTTCTTCGCGTGCTCGCTGCCCAGCACCAAATCGGTGGGCACCACGCTGTCGATTAATACCGTGCGCGTGTGCTGCGGAAAGGTCTTGGCGTACTGCTGCGCCACCCGCGTGCCGTAGCTGCCGCCGTACAGATTGATCTTCTCCGCCCCGATGGCGGCGCGCACCGCATCCAGGTCGGCGACTGCATCCGTCGTGGTGTAGTGGCGCACGTCGCTGGTTTTCGACAGCTCGGCAAGACAGGCCTCTGCGAAGCGGGCTGCGGCCTCCGGACTCTCGTCTTCGCCGTCGCTGAACGCGTTTTGGCCCTCGTCGTCGCGGCAGGACAGCGGGTTGGAATCGCCGGTGCCGCGCTGATCAACCAAGATGACGTGGCGACTGCGCAGCACGTCGGCAAAGCCCGAGGCGACCGAGGGAAACGCGGCGCGCGCGCCCTGCCCCGGCCCACCGGCCAGCATGAACACGGGGTCGGGCTCGCCCTCGCCATTGGCCGGGACCCATGCGATGGCCAGCTCAATCTGCCGACCCGTGGGCGCGGCGCGATCTTCCGGGACGCTGAGGCGCGTGCACTGCGCTTCGACGGCAGGAAGGCTGCCGCTACCCGGCAGGGTGCAGGGTTCGAAGTTGAGGCTGCCGAGCGGGCGCGCTTCGGCGGTGAGCGGCATGGCGAAGGGCAAGGCCGCCGCGAGAGCAAGGGGGAGTAAACGCTTCATCAATAACTCCGGAAATCAGAAAACGGGGGATAGAACGAGGCAGGCGCGTCGGAACAACGATGACCTTCCTTTGGATCAGGACGTACCGATATCGCTGCGGTCATCGAAAAGGTCTTCGATGGGCGCTTTGAACAAGCGGGCGAGTTTGAAGGCCAAGGGCAGGCTTGGATCGTACTTGCCGGTTTCAATCGCGTTGATGGTTTGGCGCGAGACCTCCAGCCGCTCGGCCAGTTCGCCTTGCGACCAGCCCTGCGCCTCGCGGCGTTCGCGGACGATGTTTTTCATCCGTGGCGCCAGCGGCCGACGACTTTGCCGATGCAATAAACCAGGGAGATGGCTGGCAGCATGCCGTAGGCCAGCCATGTGCCGTCCAAGACCACGAGTTCCATCAGGCCGAGCAATCCGAGCGCGAAATACACCATTCCGACGACCAAGACAGCGATGCAGATGCCGTACACCTCGATCAGTCGCTCCCATTCGTCACAGGCGCGGAAATAGTCGATGTACACCTTCATTAGCCAAGCCATCGGCAAGGCCGGCAGCAGGGCGAGCAAGGCCAGCAGTTCGAAGGGCCAGTCGTCGCGGTTCTGCCGAACGAGGGCCGCAACCGCGAATATGACGATGAAGAAGACCACAGTCGGCACCACGCTTCGCCGGTAGTACGCGCGCTCTTTGGGCGTAAAGCGAACCATGTCGATGAAGGGGTTCACGCGTAAGGGCTCCGGGGTGTCAAGGTCACTTGACACGATCTTCCCCGCACGCCGATTCGATGTCAAGCGTCCTTTACACCTTGGACGACAGACCCTGCCGAAGCAGAACCAAGCGCTCGGCCAACACGATTCGGCTGCCGGCGTCATGAACGCGACCGAGGGCGGCTTCCGCGCGGCGTGCATGGTCGAGCGCGTCGAAGCCGCGGCCTTCCATCTGCGCTTGTTCGGCGTCGAGCCAAGCCTCGTGCGCAGCGACGTCCAGCAGATTGCCGGCCGATAGCGGACGCCACGCGCGCAGCAGATCGAGGTCACCCCGAACCGCCGCGTAGCCGGACAAGCTAATGGCAAGGCCCGGCCGCAGCAGAGGCCCCACGCTCGGGAAGACCTCGGCCAGAGCGCGCGCCTCGCCATCGGCAGTCGCGTCATCACCGGCGTCCATCGCGCGCACCAAGCGAAACAGCGCAAGGCTGATGGCGACGGCATTGTTGCTGTCTAGCGGCGCTGCGGGCGCATTGGGCAAAAGAGCCAGCGGCCAGTCGCGCGGGCGCGTTCCGTTCATGCTGGAAGCGAAAATCTGCTGCATCCGAAACATGGCGAGCGCCTCGTCGGGTGCGCGCCAAAGCTGACGCAATCCAGCGCCATCGCTCATCCAGCCGCCCGCCGAAAAGGGCAGCAAATTGGCGAGGCCCAAGACCACCCCGATCATCGCGAACACGCCGAGGGCGCCACGCGCGGGGCCCATCAAGTCGGGAAGCGCCGCCAGTGCCATGAAGCTGAGCGTCGCCAAGCCCAGATTCATCGCGACACCGCCCAACAAGAACACGGCCTGCGGACCGCGACGAAGGCCGATGCCCTCGGGCGGCAGCATCAGCGCAAACCCCCCCACGCCGCCTTTCAGGCCGCTGCCCCAGCGCAGCTGCCAGCCTTCGGTTCCGCGCTCGGCTCGAAATGGCCCGACGCCAAACGCGATGGCGCGGAAGCCTACCGCCAAGCCGGCCAAGGCGTGCCCCGCCTCGTGCAGCAGGATGTGCACCCA
>JBBQIA010000298.1:0-3070 GCA_038324485.1 Lysobacterales bacterium | reverse complement strand
CGATCAGGATGTAGTCGTAGCGGTCGCGCACCGGCGCCAGTGCGTTCTTCAAACGGTGCTCGCGCTGCGTCTCGTCCATCAAGCGGAACTCGGCCGCGGTCAAATCGATGTTCGTGGGCAGCAGGTCGTAGCCCTCGCGCGTCGACAAAATGGCTTCGGCGGCGGTGGCCTCTTCGAACAGCACCTCGCACATCGAGGCCTCTAGCTCGCGCTTGTCGATGCCGGACGCCATCGTGGCGTTGCCCTGCGGGTCGAGGTCGACCAGCAGCACGCGGCGCGGCGTGGCGGCCAAGGCGGCAGCAAGGTTCACGGCCGTCGTCGTCTTACCGACGCCGCCTTTTTGGTTGGCAATTGCGAAGATGCGGGCCATCAGGGACGCGGATTCCATGCAGCCGGCCACGAAGGCCGACAAGGCCGGGATGATGCCACAGCCCTCCCGAGCCTCGGCTCGGTGGGGTCGGGTAAGGCGGTCAGTCGGCCCGAAACACCTCAACCAAATGGCGCTCGCCCGCCAAGCCGGGGACGCTCAAGCGATGCACCGCGCCGGCCTTCCAGCCCGCCGGCAGCTCGGCCAGCTCATCGCGCGGATGCACGCCCTTCATGGCCAGCAGGCGGCCGCCTGGCGCCAGCAAATGGCCGCCCACGTCCAAAATGCCGGTCAATCGGTCTAAGGCCCGCGCCGTAATCGCGCTGAACTGCCCCGGCTCGGCGACGGCTTCGGCGCGCTGCTCCAGCACCCGCACGCGCGGCGCTAGCCCCAGTTGGCGAACGCATTCGCGCAAGAAGCGCGCTTTTTTGCCATTGCTTTCGACCAAGGCCACCGACAGGCCGGGCGTGGCCAAGGCCAGCGGAATGCCCGGCAGGCCCGGACCGGTGCCGAGGTCGGCCAAGGTGTCGAGGCCCTGCACGTGCGCCTGCATCGCCAGCGAATCGAGCAAATGCTTGACCAGCATCTCGCGCGGTTCGCGAATGGCCGTCAGGTTGTAGGTGGCGTTCCAGCGCAGCATCAGCGCCAGATAGGCCAAGAGAGCGCCAACAAGACTGCCGTCGTCGCCCGTTACGGCGGCGACGCGCACAACGCGCAAGTTCGCGTCGAGCCCCATTTGGCGGAGGCCCTGCGCTAGTTCATCGCGAAGCGTGGCGGGGTCGAAGGCGGCGGCGTCGGTTCGAGCGTTCATGGCGCCATTGTCGCGCACTGCCTCATTCGTTGCCGCTGGCCTTAGGTCTGGGGCGGCGCGCTGTCGCGGCGATCAAGCAGCTGCCGCAACAGCTCGATTTGCTCTTGCTGGGCGGCAATGACCGAGGCCATTTGCTGCGTGCGGATGATTTCAAGCTTTTCGTGTAGCGCGATGACGCCCAACTCGGCACGCAGGTTCACTTCGTAATCCAAGGCGGCGGCGATCCGATCTCGCCCGGCTTGGCGGTTTTGGCTCATCAGGATCACCGGCGCCTGCACGGCGGCCAGCATCGACAGCATGAGGTTCAAAAAAATGTACGGGTACGGGTCAAAGGCACCCGGTCCGAGCACTTCGGTGTTGATCAGCGACCACAGCAATATCGTCAGCGCGAACAGGCTAATAAAGACCCATGAACCGCCGAACGCCGCCACGGCATCGGCCATGCGTTCGCCGAAGGTCCGTCCAGCCTCGGCGTGTATCGAGGCGTCCTTCGCCACGGTTTTCTGCCGAAGCGCGATCTCCATTACGCGCTTTTCGACGTCGCTGGCCTCGGCCAAGGCTTTGCCGAACCAGCGCTCAGCGGCTTGCCGGGTAGAGATATGCGCTGCGTCTGCAGGGTCGTGGGCAGTGCTCATAGTGGGTTCCTGATGATGTCGGCCGACTCGCCGCGATTCTCTACCGCTTTTTGCCAAAGCGCCGTCTATGCTCACGAGCCTTATTGAAGAGAGTCCGCGATGACCGACGTTTTGCTTACCGGCGCCACCGGCTTTGTCGGCCAACACTTGCTGCGTGAGCTGGTCGCGGCGGGGCATCGCGTTCGCGGCCTGTCGCGCAGTGAGGCGGGCGATGCTGCCGTGCGCGCCCTAGGCGGCCATCCGGTGCGCGGGGTTTTGGGCGACGAAAGCGCCGGGGCGCGGAGTGATTTGCAGCGCGCGGTAGACGGCTGCGCGGCGGTCTTCCACACGGCGGCCGACACCACGCAGTGGCGCCCGCACAACCCCATACAAACGCAGACCAACGTTCGCGGCGTGGAGCTGTTGCTCGCCGCCTCCGAAGCTGCCGGCGTGTCGCGATTTTTGCACACGAGTTCGGTGTCGGCGTATTCGCATTTGGTCCACGGCGTGCTGCGCGAAGACGTGCCGCAGCGCGGTGGCGAGAGCTGGGTGAACTACGAGCGCACCAAGTTTCTGGCCGAGCAGGCCGTGCGGGCCTCGTCGCTGCCGTGGGTGGTCTTGCAGCCCTCGCACGTGCTGGGCCCCGGCGACACGCGCAACTGGGCGCGACTGGTGCTGCTGCTTGATCAGGGCAAGCTGCCCGGCGCGCCGCCCGGTTCTGGCGCCTTCGCGGACGTGCGCGAAATCGCCAAGGCGCAGGTGCGTGCGCATGCGCTGGGCCTATCCGGCGAGACCTTTCTGCTGGGCGGCGAGCACGCAAGCTTCGTGCAGTTGATCGGCCTGATCGGCGAGCGCATTGGTCGCAAGGCGCCGAAGCGCGCCACGCCGGCTTGGGTGCTGAAGTCGGTGGCTTGGGCCAGCGACGCGGTGTCGCGCGTGACCGGGCGCATGCCCGACATCAGCCCGGAAGCGGCGGTGTTTCCTTGCCACGATTTGCAGGTGGATTCATCGAAAGCGATCGCTCAGCTGGGCTATCGCGAAACGCCCTTGTCCGAACTGGTCGACGCTACCGTCGACAGCCTGCGTGCGGCCGGCCTGCTGCGCGCCGCCTAAGCCTTCAGGCCTCGCTGCTGCCGGCGTGCAGGTCGATCCAATGCTGCAGCGGCGCCGGTCGGCCGAAGTGATAGCCCTGGCCTTGGCGAATGCCCAGCGTCCACAGCGCCGCGCGCTGTTCTTCGGTTTCGATGCCCTCGCTCACTACTTCCAGTTCAAGCGAGC
>JBBQIA010000297.1:0-3080 GCA_038324485.1 Lysobacterales bacterium | reverse complement strand
AAAGATGGTCACGGGCAGCACGGTGAGGCCCGACGTGTTCAATACGAGGAACAAGATCTGCGCGTTGCTGGCGGTGTCCGGCGTCGGGTTCAGTGTCTGCAGTTCGCGCATGGCCCGCAGGCCGATCGGCGTTGCTGCGTTATCGATGCTCAAGGCGTTGGCCGCGAAGTTCAGCGTGATCAGGCCGAGCGCAGGATGGCCTCTCGGCACCTCGGGCATGAGCCGAGTGAACAGCGGTGAGAGTAGCCTTGCCAAGAGCTCGATCAGGCCGGCGCGCTCGCCGATGCGAAGCAGGCCAAGCCACAGCGTCAGGGTGCCAAACAGCAGCACCATCACTTCGACCGATAGCTTCGCCATGTCGAACAGGGCGGTGACCATCGCCGAGAACACGTCGGCATCGCCGCCGACCAGCCAGCGCGCCAAGCCGGCCACCGCAGCAACAACGAAGAACCCAAGCCAAAGCCCGTTCAGCACAACGGGCTCCGGGGTGCTTTAGGCATTTTTCTTGGCGAACAGGCCGTCAAGCCGCTGTTCGAAGGCGTGGTAGCCGATGCGGTCGTACAGCTCTTCGCGCGTCTGCATGGTCTCAAGAACGCCCTGCTGATGGCCGTCGCGGCGAATTGCCGTGTAGACGGCTTCGGCCGCTTTATTCATCGCCCGAAACGCGCTGAGCGGATACAGCTGCATGGCCACGCCCACCGAGGCCAGCTCATCGCGCGTGAACAGCGGGGTCTTGCCGAACTCGGTTATGTTGGCCAGCAACGGCACCTTCACTGCGTCGACGAAGCGCTGATAGGTCGGCAGGTCATAGGCGGCTTCCGCGAAGATGCCGTCGGCGCCGGCCTCGACGCAGCGGATCGCGCGCGCGATTGCGGCATCGACGCCGTCCACCGCAATCGCATCGGTGCGGGCGATCAAGAAGAACGCGGCGTCGGTACGGGCGTCGGCGGCGGCCTTGACCCGGTCCACCATTTCATCGACCGACACGATTTCCTTGCCCGGACGATGGCCGCAGCGCTTAGCGCCGACCTGATCTTCGATGTGGCAGGCCGCGGCACCGGCTTTGATCAGCGACTTCACCGTGCGCTCAATATTGAACGCGCTCGGGCCGAAGCCGGTATCGATGTCCACCAGCAGCGGCACATCGCAGACGTCGGTGATGCGGCGGGTGTCGATCAGCACATCGTCCAGCGTGTTGATGCCGAGATCGGGCAGGCCCAAGGAGCCCGCGGCCACGCCGCCGCCGCTGAGGTAGATGGCCTTGAAGCCCGCGCGCTGGGCAAGCAACGCGTGATTCGCGTTGATGGCGCCGATCACCTGCAGCGGTGATTCGGCGGCGAGGGCGGCGCGAAAGCGCGCGCCTGCAGAGTTCGAACTCATGAGCCGAGCAAATGCGCCACGCCGCTGCGCTCTTCTTCAAGCTCAGACAGCGTCTTGTTCATCATCTCGCGCGAGTAGTCGTCGACGTCGAGGCCTTCCACAATCGTGTATTCGCCGTTCTTGCAGACCACCGGAAAGCCGTACATGACGTCTTTCGGAATGCCGTAGCTGCCGTCCGACGGACGGCCCAGCGTCGCCCTGGGGCCGTGGGGGCCCAGCACCCTGTCGCGATTGTTATCGAGGGCGGCGTTGGCCGCCGACGCCGCCGAGGACAGGCCGCGGGCTTCACTGATCGCCGCGCCGCGCTTGCCCACTTTCGGAATGAAGTCGCTGCGGTTCCAGGCTTCGTCGCCAATCTTGTCTTTCAGCGACGCGCCGCCGACGGTGGCGAAGCGGTAGTCGGGGTACATAGTCGGGCTGTGGTTGCCCCACACGATCAGCTTCTGGATGTCGCCCACGGCCACGCCGGCCTTGCCTGCCAGCTGCGAGAGCGCGCGGTTGTGATCGAGGCGCAGCATCGCGGTGAAGTTCTTCTGCGGCAGCGAGGGCGCCGACTTCATGGCGATGTAGGCATTGGTGTTGGCCGGGTTACCGACGACCAGCACCTTGACGTTGCGCGAGGCCACGGCGTCGAGCGCCTTGCCCTGCACGGTGAAAATTTCGGCGTTCTTGAGCAGCAGGTCCTTGCGCTCCATGCCCGGGCCGCGCGGCATCGCGCCGACCAGCAGGGCCACGTCGGCGTCCTTGAACGCGACCATCGGGTCGGCGGTGCCGACCATGCCGGCCAGCAGCGGGAACGCGCAGTCTTCCAACTCCATCATCACGCCCTTCAGCGCGGCCTGAGCCTTGTCCATCGGCAGTTCAAGCATCTGCAGAATGACCGGCTGGTCCTTGCCGAGCATTTCGCCCGAAGCGATGCGGAACAGTAGGGAGTAACCGATCTGGCCGGCTGCACCGGTGACGGCGACGCGGACGGGGGTCTTCATGGGGCGATCTCCAAGGGTCAGTTGAGGGCGGCGAAGAAGGCTTGGATGCGACGCAGGCCTTCCTTCATCGGTTCATCGGGGCAGGTGTAGCTGATGCGCAGCGCGGAGGGCTCACCGAAGGCCGAACCCGGCACGCAGGCCACGCCTTCGATTTCTAACAGGGCATTGCAGAAGTCGACGTCGTTCGCGATCAGCGTGCTGCCGTGCTTCTTGCCGAAGGCGCAGCTGATGTCGGGGAACACGTAGAACGCGCCCTGCGGACGCGGGCATTTGACGCCCGGAATCTCGGCCAGCGCGGCCAGCACCACGTCGCGCTTGGCTTCGAACTCGCGGCACTTCTGCTGAGGCCCGTCCGGCGGGCCGGACCGGGCCGCAACGGCTGCGGCGGTGACGATTTCCGGCAGGTTGGTGATGTGGTTCGAGTTGAGCGTGGTCACCGCTTGCGCGATGACCTCCGGACCCGCCATCAGGCCGACGCGCCAACCGGGCATGCCGTAGGTCTTCGACAGCGAATCAACAAACACCGTGCGGTCGGGGTATTTTGCCGCCCGTATTCCCGGCCCGCGCGCCCTGCACCCCGTGGGGTTTGGTTTCCAACGCGGGGCACTTCTGCTGTGGCTGGTCGTGGGGTCGGGACCGGGCCGCAACGGCTGCGGCGGTGACGATTTCCGGCAGGTTGGTGATGTGGTTCGAGTTGAGCGTGGTCACCGCTTG
>JBBQIA010000296.1:0-3087 GCA_038324485.1 Lysobacterales bacterium | reverse complement strand
GTCTCCACATGCGCAAGCCGAACGACCAGACACAGCACACGGGCACGCAGGCAGAGCCCGGCATTCAGCTTGTGCTCGGCGACAAACTCGGCAGTCGCCTGGTCCTGGCATTCGATCAGCAGCGCGGTGCCCACCACCTTCAATGCCCTCGCATTCTTGCGGCAGGTCGTGATGAACGACTCGACGGCCAGAGGCAGCGGCTGGTCGTCCCGCGATTGAAGCAACGCAAGCAGGTCGTCAAGCTTGTGTCCACGTTCGATGGCCGAGATCGCCATTTTTGATCGAGTCGCCAGCTGCGCAGCGCTTCAGGCACGCACCAGGCCTCAAGCGTCATGAGCTCTTCAACCGATGGCGCGCTGTCGGTGGCGTTGATCAGCAGGCTCGGCAGCACGGACAGCCGAATCCGGCCTGGTGGGCTTTGGTTTGCGTCGCGCTCGCACGCGCCCAGGCAGTAGGCGCCGAGCGCCGTGGTGCGAAAAAACACCAGGCCGTCGTAGCAGCTCAGGAACTCGAGGTCGTCGGTTCCCCACAGGTCGCGAAAATCGCGCGGCGCACGGCCGGGCGCGATGTACGCCATGTCGACCATGCCCAGCGTTGCTGCGTATTCGAACAGCAAGCACAGCAAGTAGCGATGCCCGATAGATATGGCGACCAAGGCCCGCGCTTATGCCAGCAGGCAATAACGACCGCCAGTGCCCTGCACTTTCCAGCAGAAGGGCCGTCGGAAGTAGCGTACTGACGGCATCTACACGAAGCTGCGCTGGCCTAGTGACGGTATCCAGCACCTTGCTGACGGTATCGTCATGCGAGGGGCCGCCTGCGCGGTGCGGGCACTATGCTGGCGAACCTGGCGCCGCGCTCCAGGCTGAGGAAAGGCGCAGGGTGGTTGTGCTCGCCTGGGCCCATCACTGACGGCCGCACGGGGCTCGTCAACGCCAACCGCTTCGTCGGCGAGCAACGCAAACGACCGCTCGGTCATGCGCCGAGTGACGCGGAACGACCCTGAGCCGACACCCGCAGCCCTGAACTCACCGCCCCGAACCGGGCGCTGAGATCCCACCGAGGCGCTCGAAGGATGCCCCGCAGCCGCGGGCATAGAAAGGTACGCGGCCCGCAGGCACCCAGCCGTGCGCGATTGGGATGTAGGGATGAGTAGAGCACGCGCGCCGCGCCGCGCCGATCTCGCGACCGGCAGTTTCGCGTGCCCCCTCGCCGAACCGGCGCCTTCCAAAGAATCTTTCTCCAACTTCAGCTGTCCGATCTTGGCGTGCAGTGCCTTGAGGTCCATCGGCGGCGTCTCGGGCAAGGACCACAGACCGGACCGGCGGGTGTCTAACCGCATCATCGGGCTGAAGGACAGCCTGGGCAAGTTGCTCTTAAGGTGGCTGCGACGCAGCGCCCACGGCTGAGCAAAGCGGTCATGGACGCTAGACTTCAGCCATCCCAACCGGAGTTGCACATGCACAAGCCAAGGGGTTCGACGACGGGGTTGCGACGACGCGATGCACTGGGCGTGTTCGTGCTGGGCACACTGTCTTGTGCGCGGGCCTGGGCGCAAGAGCTCGCGACACTACGTCCCGGCGAAGTCATCGAGCTGCCGGGCGGGCGCATCAGCGTGCTCGGCGTGGACGTACGCCGCGGCCCGAGCACCCGCGTGAGCCTGCGCCTGCGCGCCGTTGCCGATGCCAAGTCCCAGATGGCCATATATCAGGAAACCTTTCGCTTGCTGGCCGGCGGAATCCCGCGCGCACCCGATGCGCAAAGCAACGAGAACTTCCAGCCAGCGTCGAGTTTCATCGTCGCCGCGGATTCAGCGATCGACTTCACGCGCGTTTTTAGCATCGCCGACAAGACCGACGACCTGGTGATGCAAGTGCGCATTGGCGACGCGGTCGAGCGGCGGCGCCTGCCCAGCCGCTGACTGGGCAGCGCAACGGCCTTCGCGCACCTTCCGCGCCACCACCACCGGTCCGCCGCACCGCGGAGCCCGCAAACACATGACCGATGTCTTCGTCAGCTACGCACGCGAGGACGAAGAGCGCGTCCGCGTGCTGGTACGGTTGCTCGAGGCGCGCGGCCTGTCGGTGTTCTGGGACCTGCAGATTCCTGCGGGAAAGACCTGGCGCGAGCACATTGGCCAGGCGTTGGCGCAGGCACCTTGCGTGCTCGTTGCATGGTCTACACATTCAATCGCCTCGTCCTTCGTTGTCGAGGAAGCCGACGAAGGCAGACAGCGCGGCGTGCTGGTGCCGGTTCTGATCGACGCTGTGCTGCCGCCGCTGGGTTTTCGCAGCCTGCAGGCTGCCAATTTGCAGGACCTGGGCGCGAGCGCGCTACCGCGCGGCTTCGACCAGCTGTTGAGTGCCATTCGGGCCGTGCTGACCCATCCACCGCAGGAGTCTGCATCGGCCGTTGCGGGCAAACCGGCTGCGACGGATGCACCGGGTGCAGCAGCAACTACCGCCGCGGCGCGTGGCGCGCGCCCAACCGCCCTGCTGATCGGCGTGGCGGCGCTGCTGTTCGGCGGTGCGTTGGCTAACCACTTCGTTAGCGGGCGCACTGCGACACCGTCCGCCCCAGCGGCGCTGCCCACGACCGAGATGCAGCGACCAAGCAACCCGCAGGCACGTGGCGCGTCGGTGAGTGTGCTCGACCGCTGGGCTACGCCAGGTGGCGGCCTGGGCCTGCGAGTGCAGGTCACGCAGCACGGTGCCGTGCCGCTGGCGGTGTCGGCTGGCAGCGCCTTCACGTTGCTGCACCGTGGCGCAGCCGGCGAAGCGCCGGTCGAGAGCAGGCCGCTATTCGAGACGCTGCAGCGCGACGACCCGGTGGTGTTCGAACTTCGCTTTGCCAGCGCCGACGGCAGCGCACTGCGCATCAGCCTTGACGCCGAGCCGCCACAGGTCATTGGCCTGCCCGCAGCGCGCTGAGGCCGGCGGCCCGGCGGCGCCGCGCTCCCTCCTGGACATCATCGTCTGCGAAGCTGTTTGCCAGCGAATAAGCGCTCGGGAGCTTGTGTCACAGCGCGCAGGCGTAAAGAAGCACGGTGATGGCCGGAGCTTCGCCAGGCACGCCGCCGCGCGGCGT
>JBBQIA010000295.1:0-3092 GCA_038324485.1 Lysobacterales bacterium | reverse complement strand
GAGCGCTGCTTGAGCGCTCGTCTGCACTGAGCATCACGGCGCCAGCGGCTAAACTGGCGCCATGGACGTTTCTTATTTGCTTGACGGGTTGAACGAAGCCCAACGCGAAGCCGTTTCCGCGCCGCCCGGACACTATCTGGTGCTGGCCGGCGCCGGTTCGGGCAAAACCCGCGTGCTCACTCACCGCATTGGCTGGCTGCACGGCGTAGAGAACGTGCCGCTCTATGGCCTGCTGGCGGTGACCTTCACCAATAAGGCGGCGCACGAAATGCGCCACCGCATTGCGGCGACCTTGGGCGTTGAAACGCGCGGACTGTGGGTGGGCACCTTCCACGGCATTGCGCATCGTCTGCTGCGCCTGCATTGGCAGGAAGCCGGGCTGCCGGAAAGCTTCCAAATTCTGGACGCCGACGATCAGCTGCGCATGGTGAAGCGCGTCAGCGCCGACTTAGATCTGGACGACTCGCGCTTCCCGCCGCGGCAAATCGTCTGGTGGATCAACAACCAAAAAGACGAGGGTCGCCGACCCGAACACATTCAGATCGCTGGCGGCGACTACATGGGCCAGCACATGCTGGCGGCTTACACGGAGTATGAAATCCGCTGCCGCCGCGCCGGCCTCGTGGACTTCGCCGAGATCCTGCTGCGCGCCCACGAAACCCTGCGTGACCATGCGGCCCTGCTTGCGCACTATCAGCGTCGCTTTCGCCACCTGCTGATCGACGAATTTCAAGACACCAACGCCATCCAGTACGCCTTTGTGCGCCTGCTGGCCGGTGAGGACGGCCAAGTCTTTATCGTGGGTGATGACGACCAAGCCATCTATGGCTGGCGCGGTGCCAAGGTCGAAAACGTGCAGCGCGTGCTGGACGATTACCCCGGTGCGCGCACGTTAAAGCTGGAGCAGAACTACCGCAGCACCGGCACGATTCTGGCCGCGGCCAACGCGGTGATTTCCCACAACCCCGAGCGCTTGGGCAAGAACCTGTGGACTGAGGCCGGCGACGGCGCGGCCATCGACGTGTACGCGGCCTACAACGAGATCGACGAGGCCCGACACATCGTCGAGCGCATCCGCCAGCACGCCGCAGGCGACGGTCACCTCTCCGACTGCGCCGTGCTCTATCGCAGCAACGCGCAGTCTCGCGCCATCGAAGAAGAGCTGCTAAAGACGCAGGTGCCCTATCGCGTCTATGGCGGACAGCGCTTTTTCGAGCGCATGGAAGTGAAAGACGCGCTGGCCTATTTGCGCCTGTTTGCGTCGCGCTCGGACGACGCCGCTTTCGAGCGCGCGGTGAACACGCCGCCGCGCGGCATTGGCGAGAAAACCCTGGACGAAGTGCGCCGCGCCGCCCGCGAAGCGGCCGAACCGCTTTGGCCGGCTGCACGGCGTTTGGCCGACTCCAGCGGCTTGGCAGCGCGCGCTCGCAACGCGCTGAAAAGCTTCATCCAGCTGGTTGATCGCTTGGCCGACGAGGTGCGCGACCTTGACCTGCCAGAGCAGACCGAAAAAGCCATCACCGACACTGGCCTGCGCGAGCACTACTCGAAAGAGGGCAAGCATCAGCTGGATTCGCGCGTCGACAACTTGGACGAACTGGTGTCGGTGGCCAGTCGCTATTCGCGCACCGAGGACGTGGACGAGTCGATGCCCGAACTCGTCGCTTTCCTGGGCTACGCGGCGCTCGAAGCCGGTGAGTCGCAGGCCGACGTCGGCAGCGATGCGGTGCAGCTCATGACCTTGCACTCGGCGAAGGGCTTGGAGTTTCCGCTGGTGGTGCTGGCTGGTGTCGAGGAAGGCCTGTTTCCATCCATTCGCTCGACCGAAGGCGACCGTCTGCAAGAAGAGCGGCGTCTCGCTTACGTCGGCATTACTCGGGCCCGCGATCAACTGCTGATCACCTGGGCCGAGTCGCGGCGCCTGCACGGACAAGAACTGCTCGGGGCGCCCTCGCGATTCCTGCGCGAAATTCCCGCCGCCTTGCTGCGCGAAGTGCGTCCGCGCGTGGCCGTGTCACGCGGCGGCGACGCACACTGGAACGAAGAAAAAGTGGTGCAGTACGCCGACAGCACGCCGCTGAAGGGCTTCAAAATCGGGCAGCGTGTACGGCATCCCAACTTCGGCGTGGGCGTCTTGTCCAGCGCCGAAGGCAGCGGAAACCACGTGCGCGTGCTGGTGAAATTCGAAACCAGCGGCGAGAAGTGGCTGGTCTTGGCTTACGCGCCGCTAGCCGCGGCGTAGCGCCCGAGGAATCTGCGTGGCTAAGGAGACGGGCCATTTCAGGCCCGCCTTTTTGTTGTGATCACAATTTCTTTTGCTTGAACTCAGCGCTCATTCTGCAAGACCCGACGAAGAATCCACTGCGGATTCTCGCTGCGCCCAACTTCATCCGCGCCGCTAACCTGCAACACGAACTGGCGGCAAAGCGTATCGCTGCAAGTATTGATGCCTACTGGACCATCAACCGCAACACCCGGTGCGCGACTTGCAAACGAGTTCGAATTCGGTCGTGCATCCACGACACGCACCGGCGAGGATTTTTCTTGCTGTGCGGGCTTACGGAAACTCGTTACAAACACGCAATTCCCGTTTGAACAGAAAAACATCGTGCAATTGTTTCCGCTACAAGTCATTACGTAGCAGCCCGTCGCACTGCAGTCATGAGTCGGCGGGAGCGGCGCACCACCCGCAGCCTGAGCAAAGGCTGCTGGAGCAAAGAGAGAAAGAACAAGAACAAGGGGGGCGAAAAGAAAACGGCGCATGGTGCATTCCTTTGTTTTAACGAGGGGATGCCTGCCATCTAGCAGGCAGAAAAAAAGTACCCCCCCCCTTATCAATTTGCAAGCCAGTCTAGAGCGCCGTTAGCGCCGATCGGGCACCCCGATGACGCCGTCCACTTGGCCCTGAATGGCGGCCTGCGCCTTGGCGTCCGCATTGAGCGTGGTGAACTCGACCCGCGAACGAAAGCCCGGCCCAACGGCCATGCCGCCCGGCGCAAACGCCCGCACGCTCAGCTGACCAATCACCATCTCGCTGCTGCGACCGTAGTACTGCAGCTGCTGCGTGCCCGTCTGATCGAAGTTGACGCGAA
>JBBQIA010000294.1:0-3099 GCA_038324485.1 Lysobacterales bacterium | reverse complement strand
GCGGCGGCCGGTGCCGATACCTTCGTGGCCGGGTCCGCCATCTTCAACGCGCCGGACTATGCCGACGTGATCACCCGCATGCGTGCCGAGATCGCCCGCGCCCGCGCTTAGTCCGCAGCGCTGGCGAGTATCGCTTTGGGTGGGCGGCGTGGGCTGACGCCCGAAGAAGCGAGCGCGCGCCAAGTCTGCATTGCGCGGGGGTTCGCCGGCATGCGCGCTGAGGGGCAGGGGGCATTCGGTTTTGCGTTCGAAATCGAGGCTCATGGGGCGGCTCCGGTTAGCGCGAGTCGGTGTGTCGAAGCAGCAGCAGAGTGGCAAGACAAACGCCAATGCCTAGCCAGAGGCTGCCGCCTTGACGACGGAAACGGGGCGAAGTGGTGAGGCGATGTGTTTTGGGCATGGGTTGATCCTCCGTGAGGTGCATTGCACTCCGGTGATCTGACGCCCGCCCGCTGCGGGGAGGCCACTTCATGGCCATGCATGGCGAAACGCGGGCAGAGCCCTGTTGCTGCCGAAGTCGCCGGCTAGACTGGCCCCCATGAGCCATTCTATTGCCATCGTCGAAGACGAACCCGCCATCCGCGACAACTACACCGAAGCCCTGCGCAAGCACGGGTTCACCGTGCAGGCCTACGCCTCGCGGGCCGAGGCCCGTGCGGCCTTCGCCGCCAAGCTGCCCGATCTGGTGATGATCGACGTCGGCTTGGGCGACGAGTTAGAAGGCGGCTATGAACTGTGCCGCGAACTGCGAACCCGCTCCGGCAGCCTGCCGATTCTGTTTTTAACGGCGCGCGATTCCGAATTGGACGTGATCTCGGGGCTACGGCTTGGCGCCGACGACTACCTGAGCAAAAGTGTGTCGCTGCCGCAGATTACGGCGCGCATCCATGCTTTATTGCGTCGAGTGGTCGCGCTGCGCGCACCGGCCAGCCGCGACTCGATCATTGCGCTGCGTGGCATGAAGCTGGAGTTCGAGCGCATGCAGGTGAGTTGGAATGACGAGGTGGTGCCGCTCACCGTCACCGAGTTTTGGATCGTGCACGCCTTGGTGCGGCACCCCGGCCACGTCAAGAATCGCGAGCAGCTGATGCGCGAAGCGCAGGTGGTGGTGGACGACGCCACCGTGACCTCGCACATCAAGCGCATTCGGCGGAAATTCCAGGTCATCGACACGGCTTTCGACGAGGTCGATACCGTCCATGGCGCTGGCTACCGCTGGCGGCCATGAGTCTCGCCTCGCCGCGAGTCGGCCACCGATGACTCTGCGGCGTCAGCTGCTGCTTCTCGCGCTCTCGGCGCTGGTGTTGCCATGGGCGGCATGGACCGCGCTGGTGCAAATGGAGGCCTTGCTGCGTCAGGGTCAGCAGCAGGCTTTGGAGGCTTCGGCCGAGGCGCTGTCTCGCAGCTTGGCTTTGCGCGCAGGCGCTTTGCCGCCTCCCGGCCCCGCCTTGCCGGTGCACGCGCTGCGCACCGCGCCGGCTCTGGATGGACGCCCCGACGATTGGGCGGAAGCCGTGCAGCCGCTGGAGGCCGACGCCAGCATCTCGGGCCTGCGCTTTGCGCTGGGCCACTACAACGATCGCCGCTGGCTGTTTGTGGCGGTAGATGACGCGTCGCCACAGCGCGGCGAAGCACACTGGCCGGCCGACCTCGCCATCGATGCCGTGATGGTCGATCTCGACACCGGCCTTGGGCCGCTGCGACTGCGGCTGGCTGCGCGCGTCGACGGCCCCATGCGCGTCACCGCCAACAGCGCAGGCGCGGGCGCCGTGAGCGTTGATGGGGCGTGGCGTGAAACGCCAACGGGCTACGCCATCGAGATCGGTCTGCCGCAGGGCCTTGAGGTTCGTGCATTGCAGTTCACCCAATTCGATGCGAGCGCCGACGCCGCACCGCGCGAGTTTCGTTCGCCGCAATTTGCCCTGTATCGGCCGGCGGCAAGGCTGCAAAGCGAGTTGGCGGCCTTGGTTCCGAGCGGCGTGCGTGCCCAAGTGCTTGATGCACGTGGCTGGACCTTAGCCGACGCCGGTCGACTGTCGGTGGATGCGACCGCTGATGGTGTGCTGTCTTGGCGGCGGGTGCTCTACCGCTGGCTTCTTGATGCCTCGCAGTTTCCGACTGCATCCCCTGAGGGCTCCATGCAGCGCGATGATCGCGAAGAGCGCATTGAGGCCTCGCTGGGCCGCAGCAGCTCGCAATGGCGTCGCGACCCCTCAGGCACGCGGCTGATCTTGAGCAGCGCCGCACCGGTGCGCGTCGACGGTGAAGTGCGCGCCGTGCTTCGGCTTGATCGCAGCAATGCCGACAGCTTGTTGCTGGCTGATCGCGCCATCGCTCATGTGCTGGGGCTCACGCTGCTGGCCTTCGTGGCCTCAGCGGGGCTGGCGTTTGTGTTTGCGACGCGGCTCTCGGGCCGCATCCGACGTCTGCGCGATGCCGCCGAACAAGCCCTAGATCGCAGCGGCGAAGTGCGAGTGATTCCGCGCTCGAATGCTCGCGATGAAGTGGGTGACTTGTCTCGCAGCTTCACGCGTTTGTTAGAAGAAATCGCGGCCTACACCGGCTACTTGCGTTCGCTGTCCTCGAAGCTGTCGCACGAACTGCAAACGCCGCTGGCCATTGTTCGCAGCTCGCTCGATAACCTTGAGCTTGCCAGCCTTCCCGAAGACGCCCGGCCCTACGTGGCCCGCGCCCGCGACGGCGTCGAGCGCATGGGTCAACTGGTGCGGACCATGAGCGAGGCCACGCGCATCGAGCACGCCATCGCTGCGGCCGATCACGAAGCCTTCGATTTGGCTGCACTGCTGCGCGAGGTCGGCGAGGGCTATCGAGGCTTGCTGGCGCCGCGCCGCGTTCGCGTCGAGGGCGTCGCTAGCCCTTGCCGGTTCCACGGCTCGCCCGAACTGATCGTTCAAGCCTTAGACAAGCTGATCGACAACGCTCGTGGCTTCACGCCGGAGGACGGCGAAGTGCTGCTGGTCCTGCATCGCAGCGCGCGTGAATGCTGCATTGAAGTCGCCAACAGCGGGCCGCCGCTTCCCGAAGCGATGCGCCACCGGCTTTTCGATTCACTGGTGTCGATGCGCGAGCGTTCGCGCA
>JBBQIA010000293.1:0-3152 GCA_038324485.1 Lysobacterales bacterium | reverse complement strand
TGAGCCGGTGACGTTGGTGCGTTCGCCGACGTTGACGAAGTTGCTTTCCGGCGTGATGACGGCGGGCTCGAGCCCGGCAAGACGCATGTGCGGCGCCGGTGTGGCCGGCGTGCGCGGCGGCAGGCCAGCGACCACCTGCGCGATGGCCGCGATGTGCTCGGGCGTGGTGCCGCAGCAGCCGCCAACGATGTTGAGCAGACCCGCCTCGGCGAATTCGCGAAGCACTCCGGCGGTTTCTTCCGCCTGCTCGTCGTAACCGCCAAAGGCGTTCGGCAGGCCGGCGTTGGGGTGGCAGCTGATGGCGCAGTCGGCCACGGAGGACAGCACGTCGATGTGGGCGCGCAGGTCGCGGGCACCGAGCGCGCAATTCAGCCCAATTGAGAGCGGCTTGGCGTGCCGCAGCGCGTACCAAAACGCTTCCGCAGTTTGGCCCGAGAGCGTGCGACCCGAGCGGTCGGTGATCGTGCCCGAGATCATCACCGGCCAGCGCGCGCCGTGGTCGGCAAACATGCCTTCCAGCGCATACAGCGCGGCCTTCGCGTTCAGCGTGTCGAAGATGGTTTCGACCATCAGGATGTCGGCGCCGCCCTCGGCCAGCGCTTCGGCGGCTTCGCGGTACTGCGCGACCAAAGTATCGAAGTCGATGTTGCGATAGGCCGGATCGTTGACGTCCGGCGAGATCGACGCCGTGCGCGGCGTCGGGCCGAGTACGCCCACAACGAAGCGCGGCTTGCTGGGGTCTTTCGCTTCAAATTCGGCGCAGGCTGCTGCCGCCAATCGCGCGGCCTCGCGGTTCAACTCCGCCGCCACGTGTTCGAGCTTGTAGTCGCCCTGCGCCACGCGCGTGCCGTTGAAGGTGTTGGTTTCAATCAGGTCGGCCCCGGCGGCCAAGTAGGCGCGATGGATGCCGCCGATGATTCCCGGCTGGGTCAGCGTCAGCAGATCGTTGTTGCCTTTCAGGTCGCTGCCGCAGCCGCAGCCGTCGCCGTGCACGTGGTCGGCGGCCAGCGGCGTGCGCGAGTGACCCGAAGGGATGCTCGACGCCGCCGGCGAAAAATTCAGGCCATCGAAGCCGTCGCGAAAGCGCTCGCCACGGTAGTCGGCTTCGCTTAGTTCGTGACGCTGCACCATCGTGCCCATGGCGCCGTCGAGCACGAGGATTCGCTGCGTCATGGCGGCCAGCAGTGGCTCCACGCGGGCCGGGTGCTTCCAAGGCAGGGCACTCATCCGCGCTTGCGCTCCGAGGACGACGACTTCGCGCCGGGTTTGTGGGCGATCAGGCTGATGACTTCAAAATGCGGCGGACGCTTTTCTTTGGCGACCACTTCGCAGACGCGCACCTCAAGCCCCGCTTTTTCTGCGAGCTTGCGCAGCTCTTTTTCGGTGAAGCCCAAATTGATGTGACCGAAGTTCTCGACCGCCGAGCGGTGCTCGTGCTTTCCAAGACAGCTGGCGAGCAGTCGGCCACCCGGCCGCAGCGCGCGTGCTGCTTCGGATAGGGCCTTGGCCGGCTTTTCGGAGTAGGTGAGGGCATGCATCAACAAAACGAGATCGAAGGCTTCATCGGGGCATTCGATGGCGTGCATGTCGCCTTGGCGCAGTTCGACGTGCGAATAGCGCGACAGCCGTTCGCGCGCTGCGGCGATCACCTTCGGGCTGGCGTCGATGCAGAGGTAACGGTGCGCATGCGGCGCCAGCATCTCGGCCATCAGGCCGTCGCCGGAGGCGATGTCGAGCACATCCACCGGCTCCAGTAGGGGCAGGGCGCTGCGCGCAAGGGCTTCCCACGTGCGGCCGGGCGAGTAATGGCGCTCCATGTCTCCTGCGACGGAATCCGCCCAATTCTGGTCGGATGCGCGTGCGGCCAGCACCAGCGGCAAGCGTTCGGCGTCTTGCTTCAAAAGAGGGTCGTTGGCCCCGTCGCGCAGCGTGCGCCAGAGCGCGGCTTCGGCCGGCACTACCGCGTCGTTGAATCGGTAGTAGGCCGACACCCCGGCGCGGCGATCGACCACCAGTTCGGCTTCGCGCAGCTTGGCCAGGTGCGTTGACACGCGCGGCTGAGCCAAATGAGTGATGGTCGCGAGTTCGGCGACGGTCAGCTCTTCACGCTCGACCAAGGCGAGCAGGCGCACGCGGGTGGCGTCGGCGAGGACTTTCAGGCAGTCCGACCAGGCTTGCAGGTCCATAATTTATCTTTGTATCCGAATTCAGCGATGAACCAGTCTGGAGGCGGCTTCGCGATGGGTCAAGGCAGGTCTTCACCCTTCCACCATGCCGCAGGGTATGGAGGAGCGGTTAGAATCGCGGTCTTCCTTCCGTTCGACCGGGGTGTGCCGTGGATTTCGCGTTTACCGAAGAGCAGCTGATGATTCAGGACGTGGCCCGCCGCATCGCGCAAGAAAAAATTGCGCCGACGGCGGAGCACTTCGACCGGACCGGCGAATTTCCGATCGACAACATTCGCACCCTCGGCGAAAACGGTCTGATGGGCATCGAAGTGCCGGCCGAATACGGCGGTGCGGGCATGGACCCGATCAGCTACGCATTGGCCATCATTGAAATTGCGGCCGGCGACTGCGCGCACTCAACCATCATGTCGGTCAATAACTCACTGTTTTGCAACGGCATCCTGAAGTTCGGCACCGAGGCGCAGAAGCAGCTTTATGTCCGTGCGATTGCAGAAGGTCGCGAAATCGGGGCCTTCGCGTTGAGCGAGCCGCAGTCGGGCTCCGACGCCACGGCCATGCGCTGTCGCGCCGTCAAGCAAGACGACGGTACGTATGTGATTAACGGCAAGAAAAGCTGGATCACGTCTGGCCCGGTCGCGAAGTACATCATTCTGTTTGCCATGACTGACCCGTCGAAGGGCGCGAAGGGCATCACCGCGTTCATGATCGATACCGCCAAGCCGGGCTTCCACCGCGGTAAGACCGAGCCGAAGCTCGGCATCCGTGCATCGGCGACCTGCGAGATTGAGTTGCAGGACTACGTGGCCAGCGCCGATGAGGTGGTGGGCAAGGAAGGCGAGGGCTTCAAGATCGCCATGGGCGTGCTGGACGCCGGCCGCATCGGTATCGCGGCGCAGGCCGTCGGTTTGGCGCGCGCCGCCTACGAGGCCAGCGTGGCTTACGTGAAGGAACGCAAAAGCTTCG
>JBBQIA010000292.1:0-3164 GCA_038324485.1 Lysobacterales bacterium | reverse complement strand
TCGACCGCGCGGAGCGGAAGGGCCGCGCCCTGCACTTCGGCTTCGACAAAGCCTTCCACGTATCACCCTTCCTGCCGATGGATCGCCAGTACCACTGGGTGTTCACGCCGCCTGCGGAAGACCTCCTTATCCACATGGAAGTTCGCGCCGAGGAATCGCGCGAGTTCGACGCGACCCTCACACTGGAACGCAAGCCCATGGCGGGCAATACGTTGGCTTCATGCCTCGCCCGGTATCCCTTCCTCACCATGACGGTAGCGGCCGGCATTTATTGGCAGGCCCTACGACTGACGCTCAAACGCGTCCCCTTCGTCCCCCATCCGAACCCCGGATCTCGCCTGTGAGCCTTCCCACCGAAGCTATGCCCGACGCCCAGACCCCACCCGGCGCCTATGACCGCTGGCTGCGGTCCAAACTGCTGCAGCGCTTAAGCGCAATTCGCGGAGGCGTTTTGATTATCGAAGACGCCTTGGGCGAGGTGCGCCTAGGCGACGATCACCCCGCACCGGGTGCGCCCGTGGTGCGTCTGATCGTGACCGACTTTGACACCTGGGGCCGAATGGCCACGGGCGGCTCCGTGGGCGCGGCCGAGGCTTACATGGACGGCCAGTGGCACAGCGACGACCTCGTGGGCCTCGTGCGCCTGCTGGTGCTCAACCGCGACCTTCTGGACGCGATGGAAGGCGGCATGGCTCGCGTCTCGGGCTGGGTGCTAGGCGCTGTGCATGCGCTGCGCCGCAATACGCGCGAGGGTTCTCGCAAGAACATCGCGGCGCACTACGACCTCGGCAACCCGCTGTTTCGCCTGTTCCTGTCTGACGACCTGATGTATTCGTCGGCGATTTTTGCCCACGTCGACGAGTCACTCGAAGCAGCGTCCTTCCGCAAGCTGGAGCGCATTGCGCACAAGCTCGATCTCAAACCCACCGATCATCTGGTGGAGATAGGCACGGGCTGGGGCGGCATGGCGCTGCACGCCGCACAGCGTTTCGGCTGTCGCGTGACCACCACCACCATCTCGAAAGAGCAGCACGCGCTGGCCACCGAGCGCGTGGCGCGCGCTGGCCTTTCCGACCGCGTCACCATTGTGCTCGAGGACTATCGCGACCTCACCGGCACTTACAACAAGCTGGTGTCGATCGAGATGATTGAAGCCATCGGCCATCAGTACCTCGACACCTACCTCGCCAAATGCGCCTCGCTGCTGAAGCCCGATGGCTTGGCCATGGTGCAGGCCATCACCATCGAAGATCACCGCTACACCCAAGCGCTGCGTTCGGTGGACTTCATCAAGCGCCACATTTTCCCCGGCAGCTTCATCCCGTCGATCAGCGCCATCACGGGCGCCATGGCGCGCAGCACGGACATGCGCCTGATCTCGCAGGAAGACTTCGGGACCAGCTACGCACTCACCCTCCGCCACTGGCGCGAGCGCTTCATGGCGCGCCTGCCGGAGGTGCGTGCACTCGGCTACGACGAGCGCTTCATTCGCATGTGGGAGTTCTATCTCGCCTACTGCGAAGGCGGTTTCCTCGAGCGCTCGATCGGCGTGTCGCAACTTCTTTTCGCACGCCCAGGCAATCGCCGGGACGCGTGGATCCCCGCTCCAGAGGTCGTGTGATGTCCCGTGCATTTCTGATTTTCAACGTCGTCGGCTTCCAAGCAGTCTGGTTTGCAAGCGTTCTCGGCGCGGCGAACGGGATGCCTTGGGCGGGCCCGGTGGTGTTGCTCGCTTACGCGGCCCTGCACTTGCGCCTCAGCCCTGACCGCGCCGGCGACCTGCGCATGCTTGGCATCGCGATTCTCTTGGGCTTCCTCGCTGATTCCGCGCTGGCCGTTTCGGGCCTGCTGGTTTACGCCAGCCCTTGGCCCTCGGCAGCCTTGGCCCCCGCATGGATTCTGGCGATGTGGGCCGGATTTGCCCTCACCCTCAATCACTCAATGGGCTTTCTGCGCGGTCGCAATTGGGTGGCCTTCGCATTCGGTGCTTTGGGCGGCCCACTGGCGTACCTCGGCGCCTCGCGCGGGTTCGATGCAGTGAGTTTTCCCATCGACCTGACGACGGCGATGATTGCTTTGGCGCTCGTATGGGGGGCCGCGATGCCCGCCCTGTACGCCCTGCATGCAGCCCTTGGCCCACGCCGCAACGATAAGCAGCAAGGCGCAGCAGCGTGAGCTTCTGGCTCATCATTCTTTGCTGCTGGCTGGGCGCCGCGATCGGCATGAGCGCGGTCTGGGCGCTGTCAATGCGCGTGCGCAACGCAGGATATGTGGACGTGGCATGGGCTGGGCTTCTGGCCTTGGCCGCGCTGTTCGTCGGGTTCGTCGGCGAAGGCGATGAACTGCCGCGCATTCTGGTTTCGGTATTCGGCGGCTTGTGGGGCTTTCGCCTCTGCCACCACCTTCTGCATCGCGTGCTACGCGAGCCCGAAGACGGCCGCTATCAAGCCATGCGGGCGGTGATCGGTGACTCGCCGGGCAAGTGGTTTCTGTTCTTTCAGCTTCAAGCCCTGATTGTCGGTCTGTTCGCCATTCCGTTCACGGCAGCCGCTTCGGCCGACGCAGAAGGCTTCGAGCCCCTCATGCTGCTCGCGGTTGTCGTGTGGTTGGTCGCCATCGGCGGCGAATCACTCGCCGATCGGCAGCTCGACCGCTTTCGGCGCGATCCCAGCAACAAGGGCCAAATTTGCCGAACCGGCCTGTGGGCCTGGTCGCGCCATCCGAATTATTTCTTCGAGTGGGTACACTGGTTCGCCTACGTGCTTTTGGCGATTTGTGGGCCGTACTTTCTCTGGAGCCTCGTCGGCCCGATCGTGATGTTCGCCTTCCTGTGGCGCGTCAGCGGCATTCCCTGGACCGAGGCTCAGGCGCTGCGCAGCCGCGGGGACGCCTATCGTCGTTATCAGGACGAAGTCAGCGCCTTTTTCCCGTGGCCACCTAAGCCACCTTCCACCCGAAACTGAGGCCTTCATGGCGTTGATTGATTTGTGCGAACGCGGCCTAGTGCCAGATTTCTTGACCCGGTACGGCATTCGCAAGCTCTGCACTCAGCGGCTCCGCGATGAGCACGACGGCGACCTCGACCGCGCCGATGCCCGTTATCGCACCCTGCTCTCCGAACTGCGCAGCAGCCCGATCGCCATCGAGGTGGCGGCCGCTAACGA
>JBBQIA010000291.1:0-3170 GCA_038324485.1 Lysobacterales bacterium | reverse complement strand
CATCCGTCAGTGGGTCGATCAGCCGGGCAGCGACTACGTTTAAGCCATCGATGGCGAATTGGGCTGCATCG
Organism: Lysobacterales bacterium; assembly: GCA_038324485.1. Lineage (GTDB taxonomy): Bacteria > Pseudomonadota > Gammaproteobacteria > Xanthomonadales > Xanthomonadaceae > Silanimonas. The sequence continues at coordinate 3,099 of JBBQIA010000291.1, read as the reverse complement.
AGCTGCGTTCGCGGTGGCGATTGCGGCCCTCGGTTTGCTGCTGACCGCCTGCGGAACGCCTAGCCCTCCGCCCGAGCGCTGGGCGGTTTTTGGCAGCGCGGCCGAACTTCAATTCGACGCGCGAACCCCTGCTGAAACGCGACGCCGCGCTGCCACCGAGGTAACCGCGCTCTGGCAGGCCGACGAACGCGACTGGCACGCGTGGCAGCCCTCGGCGCTCACCGAATTCAACGCGGCGCTGGCGCAGGACGGCGAGGCCACGCTGCCGACCTCGCTGCAGACGCTTGTTGCGCGAAGCCGCCCGCTGGTGGCCGCCAGCGGCGGACGCTTCGACCCCGGCAGCGGTCGCCTGGTGGCGCTCTGGGGCTTCCACACCGGCGACTACCCGATCACCACGCCGGCGCCCGATGCCGACACGCTAGCGGCGTGGGCGACGCGCCCGGATTCGCTGAACGACTTGGTTTGCGATGCGCAGGCCCGCTGTCGTCGAACCGGGCCAAGTCTGCAACTCGACTTCAATGCGGTGGCCGAAGGCTTAGCGCTCGAACAGGCTGGCGCACGACTTCGCATGCTGGGCGTCACTGGCGCGCTGCTGAATTTGGGCGGCGATGTGCTGGCGCTGGGCGACCGCGATGGCCGTGCATGGCGAGTTGGCGTGGACGATGGCGAAGGCGGGGTGCTGGGCGGCGTGGCCCTTTCCGATGGCGAGGCGCTGATGAGTTCCGGCCGCTACGCAAAATTTCGCCCATCGCCCGAGGGCGAACGCTGGCCGCATGTGCTCAATCCCGCGAGTGGACGGCCCGCCACCGGCGCGCGCCTGTCTGCCGTGCTGCACGCCGATCCGGTCTTGGCGGACGCTGCTGCCACGGCTCTGCTGGTAGCCGGCCCCGAGGGATTCGAGGCCGTCGTGCGCGGCATGAAACTGGGCTGTGCCTTGATGATGGATGAGGCTGGCCGCCTGTGGATCACGCAGGCCATGGACGCACGCTTCGAGACTACGCGTCCCTTTGAGCGCGCCGGCCACGTTGATACGGGCAGTGCCTGCGTGATGCCTTAGCCTTAGCGGCCTGCACGGCCGCATAGCGCCGGCTGCGGCACAATCGCGTCCTGTCCGTTGAAATGCGAAGCCGCTATGTCCCGTCTTTATGCCGAGCACCTCGCCACCCTGACGCAGCGCTGCGATGCCGCGCTGGCCGCCTCGGGGTTTGACCATCTACTGATCGCCTCCGGCGTAGAGAAGTACCACTTCCTCGATGATCGGCCCTACCCGTTCAAGCCAAATCCGCACTTCAAAGCCTGGGTGCCGCTGCTGCAGCACACCCACAGCTGGATCGCCTACACGCCGGGAAAAACGCCGGTGTTGGTTTACCACCAGCCCGATGATTTCTGGCACGTGCCGCCGGCGCCGCCCGAGGGTTTCTGGGTCGAGCACTTCGACATCCTCATTATTCGCGACGCCAGCGAAGCCGCCGAACACCTGCCGAAGGGCCGCGTGGCAATCATCGGCGAAGCCGACGCCGCGCTCGAAGGCGTGGTGCCGAACAACCCGAAGGCCGTGCTCGACGCGCTGCACTACCAACGCGGATTCAAGACGCCCTATGAGCTGGAGCGCATGCGCCGCGCGCAGCGCAAGGCGGTCAAGGGCCATCGCGCCGCAGAGGCCGCATTTCGCGAAGGCGGGTCTGAGCGCGACATTCATCGCGCCTATCTCGCGGCGACGGGCCACAGCGACCTCGACCTGCCCTACACCAACATCATCGGCCTTAACGCCCACGCAGCCGTCTTGCACTATCAATATCAGTCGCCGGAGCGGCCCTCGAAGCCTTTGAGTTTCTTGATCGATGCCGGCGCCGAAGTGGACGGCTACGCCAGCGACATCACGCGCACCTACGCCATGCACGACGGCGAGTTCGCCGAATTGATTGCGGCGATGGACGACGAGCAGCTGGCGCTGTGCGCGAAGGTGCGAAGCGGCACCGACTACCGCGACCTGCATCTGGAATGCCACCTGCGACTAGGCAGCGTCTTGCGCAACGCCGGCATCGTCGACATGGACCCCGGCGCGATGGTGAGCGAAGGCATCACCAGCACGTTCTTCCCGCATGGCTTGGGGCACCCGATCGGCCTGCAGGTGCACGACGTGGCCGGACGCCATGACGAAGCCGGCAACGAGATTCCGCGACCGAAGGGCCATCCCTATTTGCGCATGACGCGCACGCTCGGTCCCGGCATGGTGGTGACCATCGAGCCCGGCCTGTATTTCATCCCGACCCTGCTCGCGAAACTGAAAGCCGGCCCTCATGCGAAGGCGCTGGACTGGGACAAGATCGACGCGCTGTCGCCCTACGGCGGCATTCGCATCGAAGACGAAGTGCTGTGCACCGAGGGCGCGCCGGAGAATCTGACTCGGGATGCGTTTGCGGAGGGGTGATGGCCGCGAAGGCGCTGCCCCAAGCCGCTCAACCTGATGGACGCAACAGGCCCTTGAGCGGCTCAGGCTTGTGCAGGTGATAGCCCTGCGCATGGTCGACGCCTAAGTCTGAAATCCAGCTCAGTACTTCCGCACGGTCGACGAATTCAGCCACGGTTTCCACGCCGACGACGCGCGCCACTTCTACGAAGCTGCGCACGGCGGCAGCGTCTAGTTCGTCATCGAGCACGTCTTTGACGAACTGACCATCAATCTTGATGAAGTCGACTTTCAGTTGCTTGAGGTAGCCAAAGGACGAGGCGCCCGCGCCGAAGTCGTCCAGCGCCACGCGCACGCCCAACTCACGCACCTGGCGAACGAACTGCGAGGCGTCGGCCATATTGGTGATGGCCGCGGTCTCGGTGATTTCTAGGCATAGGTGGCCACACAGCTCAGGTCCGGCGCCTTCCAGCAGAGCTAGGGCGTGCGTGTGGAAGGCGCGGTCGCCCACCGACTGGCCGGACAGGTTGACACTCATCAGGCCCATTTCGAGATGCTCGGGCCATTGCTGCAATTGGGTGATGACCTCACGCAGCACCCAGCGGTCGATGCGCGAGGCCAGGTGATAGCGCTCTGCAGCAGGAAGAAACAGGCCCGGCGCGAAGTAGCCACCTCGATCATCGGGCAAG
>JBBQIA010000290.1:0-3177 GCA_038324485.1 Lysobacterales bacterium | reverse complement strand
ACATCGTCAAGCGCTTCGGCACGAGCGGTGTGTCATCGCGAACCCAGACAATGCGACCGCCTTCGCTCCGCGCATTCGCTGGGGAGCTTCGCCGCGACCCGTCCTCGGACCACGCGCTGTCGGGCAAGGGCCGTGCGCGTGGCCGCGATAAGGCTCCGGTGATCGCCCTGGTCGAGCGCGGTGGCGACGTGCGCTTTCGCATGATGGCGCGGGTGACGGCGGCAGGGCTGGCCGATGCACTTGCAGAACACGTCTCGCGCTCGTCTTGCCTCATCACGGACGAAAGCCCTGCATACAAGGGCGTCGGTAAGTTGTTCGCTGGCGGTCATCACACCGTCGCTCACGGCAAGAAAGAGTACGTCCGCGTCGGCACGGACGTTCACAGCAACACGGTCGAGGGCGTGTTCTCGCTGCTCAAGCGCGGCGTGATGGGGACGTTCCACAGTGTCAGCAAGAAGCACCTGCCGAACTACCTGAACGAGTTTGAGTTCCGCCACAACACGCGCAAGATGGACGACGGCCAGCGCATCGCGAAGGCTATTCGTGCAGTTGATGGAAAGCGGTTGCAGTACCGCGAGTCGGTTGATAACCCGCCGTATCTGGTCCTCCCGATGGGCCAGATGGATGCACCGCTGAAGGATCAGTAGCCCAGTGAGAAATAGCCGAAGTCGCCGTTGTAGTTCAGGATGCAGTGACGCAGAATGTCGCGCCCAATGAGGGCGTGAAAGCCTTGCGCTGCAAACAATGCGCGTGCCATCACCGGTATCGTCGGAAACGCCAACGGCGCATGCTTCGCAGATGAGCCAGGAATGACCAAACCCACGTCGAACTGCTCAACTAATACTGGAGTCGCACCCGTCGTTGGCGTCAGCATCGGAGCCACGTTGGTTGGCGTGAGGCCCAACTGAGCCATGACCGCCGGATCGATACACGTTCCGCTGGCTCCGGTATCGACCAATGCTCGAATCTTTACCGCCGCAGGGGTCGGCTGCTTCGCTTGAGTAAGCCACGCTTGACGCGGCTAACGACGACCATTGCATTCAGCATCGGCCCCTCTGGGCCGATTTGAAGCGTGAAATGCGGCATGTGGATTCTTTAGGCCGTGGCTTCGACCGGTCGTGGCTCTATGAACCGAGTAATGAAGTGGACCTGTTCGAGGGCGCGGATCTGCCGGACCAAAAAAGGCTCAAGGCCGAACTTCTGATAACCCTCTTTGATCGCGTCCTCGTACGAGGTAAACACGTCGATTACGTCGTCTCCCTTAATCAAGACGAACTTACCTTCTTGCGCCTTAAGGGTTTCAAGGTTGGCTTCGTATGCTGCGAGTTCTCGTTCAAGGGCCATGGCTATATTCCCCATCTTGGTGGTGGGAGTCTAACCCAGTATATCGGCCCTCAGTCGATTAGCTTGAATTATTAAACAATCGTTCAAACGTAGAGGTGGTTTTGACCTGTGACCGTTAACCTTTCAACAGATACCCGTCCCGGTCAAAGGTGGCAAAGAACGCGAGTCCGCCGACGCCGGCCCGCATCAGGGGGCGCCACCCGCCGGTTCGCTGGAGAATCAAGTCCAGCACGACGGCCGGGACGATCAGGAGCAGCGGAAACTCCCACGGAATGAAGTGCGTGACCTCCCGGTAGACCGGACCGAGCTTCGGTTCCGCTGGAAACAGCGGCAGGATCCACAGGAACCCGACGGCGAAGGCGCTAGAGATGCTGGTGACGATGGTGCTTGCCCATTTCCGTTCGGAGGCGATCGCCAGCGCGGCGAGAATGGCCGGCGTCCCAATCAGGACCACCAGATAGAAACGCGCGTTGTGCTGATCCGAGCGGCTGATCGACTCCAGCTTGATCAGCAGCGATTCACACAACACGGTGCCGCCGACGTAGAGGAACAGCCGTTCGAGCGACGGCCGCACGCGCTCCTGTGCCCGGTTCATGAACGCCAGCATCAGCATCACGGTCCCCAGTTCGATGCCGAAGAACCCGGCCGCCAGTACCATATGCGGCGGGCTGACGATCCGCACGTCGAGGCCATAGGCGTTGTGCCACCAGTCGTCGAACGGCGCCGAGGCCAGCATCGCGACGCCGCCCCACGCCGAGATAAACGCGCCGAGCGGACCCGACAACCCCCAGATCCGCACGCTGACGTTCTTCAGCGCGGCGTTCTGCCCGAACGTCGTGGTGAGAATCAGGTAACCCGACGAAATGCCGGCGAGAATGCCGCAGGCGTAGATCGCCATGTGCGGCGCCGACCAGAAGGTGTCGCGGCCAATGGAGCGGTGCCACGAGATGTCCCAGTAGCCACCGACGAAGGCGGAGGTCACGGCGAGCGCCGCGCACCAGAGGTACCACGGAATGCCCAGCATGGGCAGAGCCTACCACCGGGAAGGCCGAGCTTGCCGCTGGCCGTAGTGCGCCACGACTTCGACTAGGATCGGGCTTCATGAGCCTCCTCATCAAGAACGGCACCATCGTCACCGCCACCGACCAGTACGTGGGCGACGTCTTCGTCGAGGGTGAGAAGATCACGACCATCGGCACGGCGCTGACGATGCCCGCGGATCGCGTGATCGACGCCACGGGCAAGTACGTGTTGCCCGGCGGCATTGATGTCCACACGCACATGGACATGCCGTTTGGTGGCACCACGTCGGCAGACGACTTCGAGTCGGGCACCATTGCCGCCGCCTTCGGCGGCACCACGACCATCGTCGACTTCGCGATCCAATACCGGGGCGAGCGGCTGCACGACGCGTTTGAAACCTGGTCGAAGAAGGCGCAGGGCAAAGCGGCCATCGACTATGGCTTTCACATGATCATCACGGAGCTGAGCGAGCAAGTGGAAGAAGAGATGGACGCCATGGTCCGCCAGGGCGTCAGCTCGTTCAAGCTGTTCATGGCCTACCCCGGCGTCTTCATGCTGGATGACGCGAGCATCTTCCGCGCCATGCTGCGCACCGGCAAGAACGGCGGCACCATCTGCATGCATGCCGAGAACGGTGGTGTGATCGACGTGCTGGTCAAGAAGGCGTTGGCCGAAGGCAAGACCGCGCCGAAGTATCACGCGCTGACGCGGCCCGCTCGTGCTGAGGGCGAAGCCGCTCACCGCGCTATCGCGCTGGCGGAGATCGCCGATGTCCCGGTCTACATCGTCCACCTGTCGTCAGCCGAAGCG
>JBBQIA010000289.1:0-3209 GCA_038324485.1 Lysobacterales bacterium | reverse complement strand
TTCGGTCTGCTGCGACGTGGACAATTCGATCTTGGCGCGCTCGGCCGAATCCTTCAAGCGCTGCAGCGCGAGCGGATCCTTGCGCAGATCGATGCCCTGATCCTTGTTGAACTCTTCGACGAGATAATCGATCACGCGCTTGTCGAAGTCTTCGCCGCCCAGGAAGGTATCGCCGTTGGTGGCCAACACTTCGAACTGCTTCTCGCCGTCGACGTTTGCAATTTCGATGATCGACACGTCAAAGGTGCCGCCGCCCAGATCGTAGACCGCAATCTTGCGGTCTTTGCCGGTATCACCCTTGTCCAGGCCATAGGCCAGCGCGGCCGCGGTCGGCTCGTTGATGATGCGCTTGACGTCGAGGCCGGCGATCTTGCCGGCGTCTTTGGTTGCCTGACGCTGGCTGTCGTTGAAGTACGCCGGCACGGTGATCACCGCTTCGGTGACGGTCTCGCCAAGATAGGCTTCGGCGGTCTTCTTCATTTTTTCGAGGATGCGCGCGGACACTTCCTGCGCCGACAGCTTCTTGCCGTCGCTGGTTGCGACCCAAGCGTCGCCGTTGTTGTGCTCGACGATGGCGTACGACACCAGGTCGAGGTCTTTCTTCACTTCGGCGTCGGTGAATTTGCGGCCGATGAGGCGCTTCACCGCGTAGAAGGTGTTCTTGGGATTGGTAACGGCCTGGCGCTTGGCGCTGGCGCCGACCAGGACTTCGCCGTCCTTGGTGTAAGCCACGATCGACGGCGTGGTGCGGTCGCCCTCGCTGTTCTCGATGACCTTGGCCTTGCCGCCTTCCATGATTGCGACGCACGAATTGGTCGTGCCCAGATCGATGCCGATGATCTTGCCCATGACGATATTCCTCTGGAACGTTTGAGATTGGTGGCGGCTCGCGGCCGCCGATGGTCTGTTTGTGGGGGGTTGGCGCGGATGTTTCAAGCGCCAACCGGCCGAAGATTCACGTAGGAGCGGCGGAAGCCGCGACCGGCTTCGGGTTTTCAATAGCCAAACGGCTGGTCAAGACTTCCCGCAATCCGTCGCGACTTGCGTCGCTCCTACGGAAAAGCCGGGATAGCCTCAGTCCTGCTTCGCCACCACCACCAGCGCCGGCCGCAGCAGGCGTTCGTTGAGCAGATAACCCTTCTGGAACGTCTGGAAGACGGCGCCCGGCGCCACGCCGGGGGCATCGACCATGCTCATCGCCTGATGACGCTCCGGGTCGAAGGCATCGCCCGCGGCCGGCGCCACTTCCAGCAGGCCGTTGGCTTCGGCGATACGGTGCAACTGGCGCAGGGTCAACTCCATGCCGGCGCGCAGTGGATCGCCTTCGGCCGCTGCGGCCAGGCCGGCTTCCATGCTGTCGAACAGCGGCAGCAGGTCGCCCAGCAGGCGCTCGTTGGCGAATTTGCGAGCCATTTCGACCTCGCGCGCCAGCCGCTTGCGCTGATTCTCCAGGTCGGCGCGTTCGCGCAGGGATTCGGCGCGTAGCTGCTCCATGTCGGCCTTGAGGGCTTCGATGATGGCCTCAGGGCTGTTGTCGGTCTCGATGTCGGCCTGGGCGGTGCCGGCCGGCACGGTGGTCTGGTCGTCCTGCGGGGTGTGTTCCTGATTCATACGCTTGATTCGTACTCGGTCCGGAGGCGGGACAAAGGGAGGAGAACCCGCCGACCGCCCAGCAATGGGGCCGTGCGGCATGGAATCAAGAGGCTACGTTCCGTAGAGCGGCCTTGAGGCCGGCCCAGGACGAACCAGAAGCGCGACGATATCGAAGCCGCGCCCGCGGCTGATGGCAATGAATCGGCAGTTCGAAATGCCCTTGGTGGCGGTAAAGCAGCGGGCTGAAGCCCGCTCTACGGGGCGATTTAGCGAGCGTCTTCCGGCCCCAGCGCCTGCGTCAGCGCCTCCGCGGCCGCCTGCACCACCGGAATCACCCGGTCATAGGCCATCCGGGTCGGGCCGATCACGCCCAGCACGCCCAGCGTCCGCCCGCCCACGCCGTACGGCGCAGTGACCAGCGACACGCCGTCCAGCGGTGCCATCCCGCTTTCCTCGCCGATGAAGATCCGCACTCCGGGCGCGTGAAGGGTCCGTTCCAGTACCTGCAGGATCTCGCGTTTGCTGGCGAAAGCCTCGAACAACTCGCGCAGGCGGTCGAGATTCGACAGGTCCTGCACCCCGATCAGCCGGGTCTGCCCGGCCACCAGCATGTCCTCGGCGTCGCTGGCCAGCGCCTGGTCGGCCAGTTCCAGCGCCTGCGCCATCAGCGTTTCCATTTCCTGCTTGGCGCTGCGCAGTTCGGTCAGCAGCATCGCCCTCGCCTCCGCCAGCGGGCGGCCGGCGTAGTGAGTGTTCAAGTGTTGGGCGATGCGCTCCAGCTCACCGGGTTCGTAATTGCGACGGGCGTGAAGAATCCGGTTCTGCACATCATTGTCGGCGAACACCAGGATCGCCAGCACCCGCTGGCCGTCCAGCGGGACAAAATCGACGTGCTTGAAGGCGAACTGCTCGCGCTTGGGCACGCTGACCACGCCGACGAAATGGGTCATCGCCGAGACCAGCTCCGACGCGCTGCCAAGCAGACTCTGGGTGCCGGCGCCCGGCGCCAGCTCCGAGCGCAGCCGCGACACTTCGCCGTCGGCCAACGGCTGGATCTGCAGCAGGCTGTCGACGAACACCCGGTAACCCTGCGAGGTCGGCACGCGCCCGGCCGACGTGTGCGGCGCTGACAGCAGGCCCACGTCCTCCAGCTCGGCCAGGATGTTGCGGATCGTGGCCGGGCTGATATCCAGTCCCGCGTGGCGGGCCAGGGTCTGCGACCCCACCGGCTCGCCGTCGCGGATGTAGCGCGAGATCAGCGACCGCAGCAGCAGCCGTGCGCGTGGATCGAGAAGGGAGTCGGGGGGACGAAGCATGCGCACTGATATAGGCCCAGTCGTCGGCGGGCGCAAGAGCGCGGGCGCAGTCTCGGCCGGTGAGACGGTGGCGCGATGAAGTACCGTGCCGCACGCGACAACGCACTCCGCTTCCTTCCCCACTCGCTCGCCGGGCATCGGAGCGGCAGACTTTGAGGCACAATTCCGCCCCATGCTGACCCACCTCTCCATTCGCGATTTCGCCGTCGTCTCCTCCACCGAGCTGGAATTCGGCCCCGGCATGACCGTGATCTCGGGCGAAACCGGCGCCGGAAAATCGCTGCTGGTCGACGCCCTGGG
>JBBQIA010000288.1:0-3217 GCA_038324485.1 Lysobacterales bacterium | reverse complement strand
CCTCGATTTTTCGAGCGAGGCCGACATGGTGAAGAAGTTCCGCGTGTCGCTGGCCCTGCAGTCGGTGGCGACGGCCTTGTTTGCCGATTCGCCGTTTACCGAGGGCAAGCCCAACGGCTTCCAGAGCTTCCGCAGCAACGTCTGGACCGACACCGACCCCGACCGCACCGGCCTGCTCGATTTCGTGTTCGAAGACGGATTTAGCTTCGAGCGTTACGTCGACTATTTGCTCGACGTGCCGATGTACTTCGTCTATCGCGACGGCCACTACATCGACGCCGCTGGCAAGAGCTTCCGCCACTTTATGGACGGTCGCCTTGACGTACTGCCGGGCGAACGCCCGACGATCGCTGATTTCGGCGACCACCTGACCACCGCCTTTCCCGAAGTGCGGCTGAAGAAATATCTGGAAATGCGCGGCGCCGACGGCGGGCCATGGAATCGCATCTGCGCGCTGGCCGCCTACTGGGTGGGCCTGCTGTACGACGATGCGGCGCTGGATGCCGCTTGGGACCTGGTCAAGGACTTCACGCTGGAAGAGCGCCACGCGCTGCGTGACGGCGTGCCGCGCCACGGCTTCAAGCTGCCCTTCCGTGGGGCGACCATGCGCGAGCTGGCCATCGAGTCGCTCAAGATCAGCGAGGCCGGCCTAAACCGGCGCGCGCGCTTGAATCGCTGCGGTGCCAGTGAGGCCGTGCATCTGGAGCCATTGATCGAAATGGCTTTGGCGAATCAGACGGCCGCCGATCGGAAGCTGGAACTGTTCCACGGCGAATGGAATGGCAGCGTTGACCCGCTGTTTCGAGAGTTCGCTTACTGATTTAGCGCGGCAGCTGGGTGTTTCGTCGCCCACCGGCTTGCGTGGTCACTGAACAGGCCTGCGGCATACTGCCGCCCCACACCGAATTCCGAGCGACTCATGTCGAACGTCTTTACCGATGCCAATGCCGAGTCTCTCGCGCAGCTGCTGGAAGCCCGCGCAGTGGCCTTTGGCGGCATGAGCCTAGAGCAGCTGGACGGCTTTCTTTCTGGCATGGCGGTGTCGCCCGAGGTCATCGCGCAGGCGGAATGGATGCCGCGCGTGTGGGGCAAAGAGCCGCGTTGGGAAAATGATCGCGACCGCGCCGAACACTACGCGTCGATTCTTCATCTCAAGGCCGCCGTCGAGCGCCGCGTGAAGCTGGGCGAAGAGGACTTCACCGACCAAGACATGCCCTTTATTTGGGTGCCGGAAGATGACGAACTGCCGCCGGACGACGATATTCCGGTAGGCGCCGAGTGGGCCGACGGCTTTCTGGAGGCCGTGGGCTTTCACGAAGTGGAGTGGGGCGAGTGGGAGGCCAAGGACGAATGGGTGACTGAGGCCCTCGACCTGATTCAATCGCTGTCGGGCGGTGAAGACATTGAAGAGCCCGGCCACGAGGGCCGCTTGGCCATCGTCGGTCAGCTGCCTGCGGTGCTGCACGACCTGTATGCCGGCGGCTTGGAGTACAAGACGCCGAAGCAGCCCGTGCGCAAAGACGCCACGCCGGGCCGAAATGAAGTCTGTGCCTGCGGATCGGGGAAGAAGTTCAAGGCCTGCTGCGGCAAGGGCTGAACGCCGCCCGCGCGCAGACAAAAAAAGAGGCCCGCGATTGCGGGCCTCTTTCATTTCGCGGGTCGATGAGCAGGGCGTTTCGCCATGCTCAGCCGATGCTTATTGCAGTCCGCGACGCTTCAGCAGGGCATCCACTTCCGGGTCACGACCGGCGTAGGCGCGATAGCTGTCCATCGGCTCACGGGTATTGCCCACCGAAAGAATGTCGCGGCGGAACGCGTCGCCGTTCTCACGCGTCAGGCCGCCGCGCTCGCCCATCACGGCGAAGGAATCGGCCGCCAGCACTTCGGCCCAAAGGTAGGCGTAGTAGCCCGCCGAATAGCCACCGGCAAAAGTGTGGGCGAAGTAGGTGCACTTGTAACGCGGCGGGATGGCGTTCATCGCCACGCCGTGGCGTTCGAGTGCGGCCTTTTCAAAGGCGTCGACGTCGGTCGGAATTTGCTCGGCCGTCAGCGTGTGCCAGTCCAGATCAAGCAGGGCCGACGAGAGGTATTCGAGCGAATCGAAGCCTTGGTTGAAGCCGCGCGCCGCCACCACTTTGCTAAGTAATTCGGCGGGAATGGGTTCGCCGGTCTGGTAATGCTTGGCGTAGTTGGCCAGCACCTTGGGGTTGAGCGCCCAGTCTTCCTGGAACTGCGAGGGAAACTCGACGAAATCACGCGACACCGCCGTGCCAGAAAGGCTGGGGTACTTCGAGTTCGCGAACAGCCCGTGCAGCGCGTGGCCGAATTCGTGGAACAAGGTGCTCACTTCGTCCAGCGACAGCAGGGCGGGCTGGCCTTCGGCCGGCTTCGCGATGTTCATGACGTTGACGACCACCGGCTTCTGATTCAGCAGGCTGCTCTGCGCCACAAAGCTGTTCATCCAGGCGCCGCCGCGCTTGCTCTCGCGGGCGAAGTAGTCGCCGTAGAACAGGCCGATCGATGAGCCATCGGCGTCGAAGACCTCATAGGCCTTGACGTCGGGGTGGTAGACGGGAAGATCGGGGCGCGGCTTAAGCGTGATGCCGAACAACTCGCCCATGGCGAAGACCATGCCGTCGTTGAACACGCGGTCGAGTTCGAAGTAGGGCTTCACCGCGGCAGCGTCGATGGCGTAACGCTCAGCGCGCACCTTCTCGGCGTAGTACTCCCAATCCCAGGGCTGCACCGCGTCGGTGATGCCGTCGGCCTTCATCAGAGCGGCAATGTCGGCTTGCTCGACTTCCGCATTGGCGACGACTTTCGGCACCAGGTCGGTGAGGATCTTGAATGCGGCTTCCGGCGTGCGCGCCATTTGGTCGTCCAGCACGTAGGCGGCCCAAGTGGGGTAGCCCAGCAGGGCGGCTTTTTCAGCCCGCAGCGTCACCATTTCCAGCACGAGCGGGCGATTATCGTTGTCGCCCTGCGTGCCGCGCTCGGCCGAGGCGCGCCAGATGCGCTCGCGCAAGGCCCGGTCTTCGAGGCTGACGAGCGAGGGTTGGCGCGTCGTGTTTTGCAGGGTGATGGCCCACTGGCCGGTGAGGTTGCGCGCTTCGGCGGCCGAAGCGGCTGCGGCAATGTCGCCCTCTGAGAAGCCTTTCAGCGCGTCGGCGCTATCGACCACCACAGCATTGGCATTGGTTGCGGCCAGCAGCTTGTC
>JBBQIA010000287.1:0-3227 GCA_038324485.1 Lysobacterales bacterium | reverse complement strand
CAGGAACATCTCGGGCCTGAAGTGCACGGCCGCATCGCCAGTCAGGAAGATTCGGCACATTTCCTCGGTGCTGAGTCGGTTGGCGAGGCCGGCGGCGATGAACGCGCCCGAACTCACGCCGACGTACACGTCGAGGCGAGTGAGATCCAGGCCTTCAATGGCGCGATCGAGGGCGCGCAATGCGCCCAATTCATACATGCCGCCCGTCGGCCCCCCGCCGGCAATAGCGAGACCAATGCGCCCCTGACTGGGTGTACGGGGTTTTGCGGGCTGAACGACGAGCATGGAGTAGCCTGTATATCGTTGACCGCCCGATTCTAGCCGCATGACGACGTGTTTCTGCTCCAGAGCCTGGTATGCCTGACGAACCCAACGCCCGAACCCAGCTGAAGTCCTCCATTCTGCGTCGCCTCCAGTGGCGAGCGCAGGCCTTTGCCCCGACGAATACGGCGAACGCGTCGCCGGCCCTGTCGACGCTGCGGGCATGGCAAACCTCTCGGCTGGGCGCCAGTTTCGCCGACGTGTTGGCCGATCCCGCCATGAACGCGGCAGGACGGTTTTTCTTGACCGACCTGTATTCCGATCGGGATTTCAGTGCCCGAGATCGCGACATCGACCGGGTAATGCCGCTGATGGTGCACCTGCTACCCGACAGCCTTCTGGGCGCAGCTCGCGATGCGATTGAGCTTCACGTGTGGAGCCATTCGCTAGATCTGCGGATGGCGGTAGCCATGGACCGGCGGCGCATGCGTCGCATGGACGACTTGCGCTACGGGGAGATCTATCGCGAAGTAGGCCTTCCCCGCCTGCGTCAACGGCAAATTGATCTGATTGTCGCGGTCGGTCGCGGCTTGGACGCTGCGGTCAAGCGCCACGGCGTTCATCGCCTGCTGCGCGCCGCCCGATTTCCGGCGCGTGCGGCAGGCCTGTCTGAGCTGCAGGGCTTTCTGGAGCGCGGCTTCAACGCGTTTGACGAACTCGGCGGCGCGGATCGCTTCTTGAATCGAGTGGCCGGTGGCGAGGGCGAAATCAGTCGACGCTTGTTTGAAGGGCACCCGCGGCCATTCGACCTCTGACCCCCCTTCAAAACCGATTTCGCGGCACTTACTTGGCGTTGAACTGCTCGTCGATGGTTTTGTCGATCTCGCGCTCAATCGCCGATTTCAACGCGAACAGAAGAAATCCAAGCCGAACCGACACGCGCACGTCCTTGGATGACACCTCGATCAAGCCTTGAACGCCGCTGCGGGTGAACTCCAAGGTGTTGCCGCGCCAGCCGTACTCCACGTCGAAGCGCTCGGCGATGCGTTCGGCGATGTGCTCGACTTTCGCCTTCGCGTCTTTTAGCGGGAAGCGGTGAGTGCGCTGGATATCGATATGTGACATCACGCGATTCTGGAGCAAGTCTTCGGGCGCGACTAGATGGGCCGGTGTGCTACCTTTTCGGCCCGCAGGAGGCGCAATGCGACTGACTTTCCCGAACGGCGAGCACGCCGCGGTCACCATCGAGCAAGGCCAAGTCGGCGTCGGAAGCGCGTCGGGCGGTGGCACGTCGGTGGTCATCGAGGGCTTGGGCCCATTGCATGCGGTGTTTGCCTCGGGACGTCGCGGTCGATGGCTGACGGTCCCGCAGGGCGCGATGGTGGTGTTGAACGCCCGGCCGGTGAAGCGCATCGCCTACCTGAGGCTGGGTGATCTGATTTGCTTAGCCGCCGTCCAAATTCGCATTGAGTCCAGCGAGCCGCCGGCGGCCGCTCCACCGGTCGACCCTAGTGCACGCCGGCGCGTCGCTGAGGATTCATCCAATATGCCGAAAGCGGCCCTTCGGGGCTTAAGCGGGCCATGGTTCGGGCGCTGTATTGCCTTGTCGATGCCGCGCTCCATTGGACGCGGTGCCGGCAGCGACGTCCGCATCGATGGCCCAAGCCTGCAGGAGCGGCATGCCAGCGTTGATTTGGACGGTGGTCAGCTCATTGTGCGAACGGTGTCGGCGGTCGGCACCATTCGTGTCAACGGCCACGCGGTGCGCTCTGCGGTGCTCTCCGCCGGCGACCAGATTGAAGTAGGCGAGCATCGTTTTGCCGTGGAGTCGCCCGGCGTGGCGTCGACGGCGAATCGCGTTTCGACGCCGGTGCCGACGCATTCGGATGACCCCCGTTCAACGTCCGCGGCAGCCATGCCGACATCAACGCCGAACGAGGACGAGCGTCGCGCCCCGCGTGATCTCAGTGGCGTGTACTTGCTGATCGCCGCAGCTGCCGCCTTGGCCGCGGCCCTGACGGCTTTTTTCGTCTACGCACCAAAGGGCTAAGCCTCGCCACTCCGGGGTTTTCGGCCTTCTCGGCCGCCGTTTCGATCTTCGGCTCTAATCCAAGCGCCTACTGTCGAGCGGCTCTCGACGCGTGCTAGCGTCGAGCTTTCAACCAAGGGGGTGGGGTGATGTCGCGGGGATTCAATTTCAGCGCCGGTCCGGCGGTTCTTCCGGAGCCAGTGCTGCGCCGAGCGCAAGCGGAATTGCTGGAGTGGGGCGGCGAACGCGCATCGGTGATGGAGGTCTCGCATCGCAGCAAAGCGTTCATCGCGCTGGCTGAAAAGGCCGAAGCCGATCTGCGCACCCTGATGGGCATTCCCGACGACTATGCCGTGATGTTTTTGCAGGGCGGCGCCACCACTCAGTTCGCACTGCTGCCGATGAACCTCGCCGCGGCCGGCCAGCGGGCCGATTATCTGGTGACCGGTGCGTGGAGCAAAAAAGCCGCTGCCGAAGCCAAAGCACACTGCGCCCCGCAGGTGATTGCCGATACCGCCGCCAGCCAATACACGACGCTGCCCGACCCGAGCAGCTATGCGATCGACCCATCTGCGGCGTACGTGCATGTCGTGGCCAACGAGACCATCCATGGCGTGGAGTTCTCTGGCCCCATCGACACCGGCAGCGTGCCGCTGGTCGCAGACTTCAGCTCGTCGATCCTGTCGCGCCCGGTCGATGTGTCGAAGTACGGCGTCATCTACGCCGGCGCTCAGAAGAATATCGGCCCTTCGGGATTGGTCGTGATGATTGTTCGCCGCGACCTGCTGGAACGTGCCGGTCAGCCGCGCGCAAAGATCCTCAGCTACAAAGAGCACGCCGCCCAAGGTTCGATGCTCAATACGCCGCCGACTTTTAGCTGGTATCTGGCCGGCTTGGTGTTCGAGTGGATGCTTGAGCAGGGCGGTGTCGCGGCGTT
>JBBQIA010000286.1:0-3229 GCA_038324485.1 Lysobacterales bacterium | reverse complement strand
GCCGCCGAAGCGCCGCGTGGTCGAGTCATCCGCTTGTTCGAAGCGCTGAAACACGCGCTCGCATTGGTCATCGCTCATGCCGATGCCGGTGTCTTCCACTTCCACCGACCAGCGTCCGCGCTCGGCGTCGGCGCGCACGCGCACCACGACGAATCCGTGGCTGGTGAACTTGATGGCGTTACTGATGAGGTTCAGCACGACTTGTTTCAGGCGCAGCGGGTCGGCTTGAACTTTGGCGGGCAGCGGCCAGTGCGCGGAGAGCACCAATTCCAAGCCTTTCTCGGCCGCGCGCTGACGCAGTAGATCGACCGAATCGGCGATCGGCCCGAGCGGCGCCACGGGGAGCGACTGCACCCGCAGCTGGCCCGCTTCGATCTTGCTGGCGTCCAGCACGTCGTTAACGATTTCCAGCAAATGTCGGCCGTTGCGCACCACCGTCTGCAGGCAGCGGCGCACTTCGGAGCCGGGAGCGCCGTCGCGCAGGCCTTGTTCGGAGTAGCCGAGGATGGCGGCCAAGGGCGTGCGCAGTTCATGGCTCATGTTGGCGAGGAATCCCGACTTAGCCGCCGCCAGATGCTCGGCGCGCGTGAGCGCCTCGCTGAGTTCCGCCGTGCGCTGCGCGACGCGATGCTCCAGTTCGCGATTCATCGCGCCTTGGTGCGCTAGCGAGGCCTGCAGAGCGCCGTGAAGTTCGTGCAGACGGTCCTCCGCGCGTTCGAAGTCGTGCACCAATTCGGCGAGTTCGGTGCTGGTGGCTTCGATGCTGCCGCGAAGCGAATGCGCACCGCCGGCCAGATCCAAGTCGCGCAAGCGGACGACGATGGCGGCCAAGCCTCGCGAGTGGCGTTCGGCAAATCGAGTGGCGATCCAGCGAAGGCCCATGATCATGAACAGCACCATCAGAGCGGCGGCCAGCGACCGCGCCGTTTGCCCGCGCTCCAGAGGTCGCAGCGGCGCCAGCGCCGTAGCCTTCCAGCCGAGCTCCGATTCCCCACGCTGGGCCGTTAGATTCGATTCCGAGGCATCAATGCGCAGAGCTGGGGCGGGGAACAGGGCCGCGGCCCACCAAGGCTGCGCCAAGGGCTCGAAGCCAGCGCCGATGGCGGGCAGGGACAGGGGCGGCTGGTCGGCAAGGCTGGAAAACACCACTTGTCCCTCCGCGTCCACCACGCGATACCGCAGATGCTCGGCGTCGAGTTGATCGCGAAGCGCCCGGGCCAGATGACTCGGACCGAGCGACCCTTGCATCACCCCGGCGGGAGCGCCATCCGGCGTCGCCCATGGCGCCGCTACCGCCACGATGACGTCGTTGCCAATGCCGCGGCCACGAAAGGCCGAGGAGACAGTGGCTTCGCCGCGCGCCATCGTGTCGCGGAAATAGCTGCGGTCGGTAACGTCGTTGCCTGCGGGACCGGCGATTCGTCCCGGACGCTTCGAGGCGAGGATTCGGCCCTGAGCGTCGGTCGCCAGCACTGAGATCAGCGGCGCTTGGCTTTCTAGGAGACGAGTCAGCGTGTCGTCCACGTTGTCTGCGCGCATGAAGCGCGCCGCAAGGGCCACGGCGTCGCGGTGGGCCGACAGCTGGGCCGAGACTTGCCCGGCCAGCTGCTCGGCGCGGCCATCCAGAAGCACGGCCGTGCGTCGCAGGTCTTGTTGATGGGCGCCTTGCAGAAGCAGGGCAATCACCACCGTTGTGGGCGCGGCCATCAGGGTGGAGAGTTGCACCGAAAGCTGCATCGCCATCGGCTGATCGGCCATTTGCCGGCGTGAGCGCGTGAGTCGCGCCAGCTGCTGTCCACCCAGAAGCGACGTGGCACCGGTGGCCAGCACCACCGCCGTACCCAAGACCCACTGCAGTGGGTCGTTGGCGCCCGAGGGCAGCGCGATCCAAATGACAAGCGGCGAGAGCGGCAGCCATACCCGCCACCACAGCGCGAAGGTGTCCAAGCGACGCGGCGCGAGGTGAGCGATGCGCAGGCATTCGAGCACCGCCAGCAAGGTCCACTCAAGGTGGCCAGTGATGCCCGTGGCGCAGAGCGCAACCGGCAGGCTGAGTAGCGAGCCGAATCGAAGCGCCACGGCCACTGCGGCCATGTTGCCCACGAGGAAGGGCATGGTGCCGGGTAGCTGGAGCGATAAGGAGTTGACCACGCAGGCCAGCAGGGTGAACTGCAGCAAGACCAGCAGTCGGCCACGACGGTCGATGCGCGAGGGCGCGGCCGCGGCGCTCAGTGTTTCCTGGATGGGCTCGGCGGACACGGCGTCGGCAGTAATGGCGTTGGGAGACGCCATGACCTTAGCAGCCCGCGAGGGCCGCGCCATGCCCGCGATTGATCAGGGCTCGTCTTCGACGGCGGGCTTCGAGCGAATCTCTTCGCGTGGTTCGAAGCGGGGTTCGGCGCGACGCTCTATCGGGCGCTCGAAGCGAGTCTCGGGCTGCGGGTTGTTACGCGGCTCAAATCGCTGCATCGGCTCGGGCATCCGACGAATGCGCTCCGACGGCATGGCGCGCTGCATGTCGTCCGTCACGATGACGCGCGGCTTGCTGCGAAATTGCTCCGGCATGGCTTCGCGGCGATTGTCGCGCTGCCTGCCGTCTTCGCTCATGCGCGGACGCGGTGAAGTCCAAACCGACTCGCCACCGATCGCGGGACCGTTGATGCGCGGCCCGGTGGTGGCGGTGCCAACGTCGCGAACGAAAGGCTTCGGCATGGGGCGGGCTTCGCTCACGCGGGGGCGCTCATCGCGCGGTCGATACGGTCGGTGCGTACCGTAGTAGCCGCCGCCGTAAAACGGACTGCGGTAGCCCCAGCCGTACCACGGGTCGCGAAAGCCCACGCCGTACCACGGGTCTCGGTAGCCCCAGCCGCGCGAGTAGGCCCACGAGGACGACCAGCCGGCGTGCCCGAATACCGAGGGGCGATAGCTGATGACGCTGCCGTAGAAATACGGGTCGCTGCCGCGGTAGCCGTAAAACCATTGGTCGTAGGGGTCGGAATAGCCAACGTCGTCGTAGGGACGGCGCGTGTCGTAGCGCGAGTCGTAGCGATCGTCGTAGCGTCGGTCGTAGCGATCATCGGCGTAGTAGCGGTCGTCGTAGCGCGCGTAGCCGTCGCGGGTTTCGACCACCTCGTAAGTGATGCAGCCCGCCAGGGGCAGGCTCAGCACGGCAAGGGCAAGAAGGCGGTGCAGCATGGCGGCGTACTCCAGCGGTAGACCTCCATCATCC
>JBBQIA010000285.1:0-3234 GCA_038324485.1 Lysobacterales bacterium | reverse complement strand
CGTTCGCAGCTGCCGGGCATGGTCGAAGACGCCATGGCGGGGCGCATCGATTTGGCCCCGTTCGTCACCCACACGATGCCGCTGGAGCGCATCAACGAGGCCTTCGACCTGATGCACTCCGGCCAGTCCATTCGCAGCGTCATCCAGTACTGAGGAACGACCGATGCCTTTCGATTTCCCGTCGCCCGCCGGCCTTGAACGCCTTGAGCATCGCGCTTGCTTCGGCGGATGGCAGGACGTGTATCAACACGACTCCAGTGCCACAGGAACGCCGATGCGCTTTGGCATTTACTTGCCACCGCAGTCCGCGCACCAGCCTTGCCCGGTGCTCTACTGGCTCTCAGGCCTGACCTGCACTGAGCAAAACTTCATCATCAAGGCCGGTGTGCAGCGCTATGCCGCCGAGCACGGTCTGATCGTCGTCGCGCCCGATACCAGCCCGCGTGGGGAAGGCGTGGCCGACGCCGAGGGTTACGACCTGGGGCAGGGCGCGGGCTTCTACGTGGATGCCACTCAAGCCCCATGGTCGCCGCACTTCCGCATGCAGACCTATGTGGCGCAGGAGTTGCCGGCGCTCGTGGAAGCGCTGTTTCCGGCCAGCGACCGACGCAGCATTAGCGGGCACTCGATGGGCGGGCATGGTGCCTTGATCACGGCCCTGCGCCACCCCAGCCGCTACCGCAGCGTCTCGGCCTTCGCGCCCATCAGCTCACCGATGCAGTCGGCATCGGGGCAAGGGGCGTTCACTGCTTATCTCGGTGAGGATCGCCAGGCGTGGAAGGCATACGACACCTGCGAGCTGATCGCGCACGCAGCAGAACGGCTGCCGCTGCGCGTTGACCAAGGCCTTGATGACGAGTTCATTGACCGCAGCCTGCGCCCAGACTTGTTGCGTGCAGCCTGCGAGCAGGCCGGGCATCCGCTCGACCTGCGTCTGCACCCGGGATACGACCACAGTTACTACTTCGTCGCCAGCTTCATCGGCGAGCACATTGCGTGGCACGCGACGGCGCTGAATTAAGGCGTCGCCGCTTCCGGCTGATGCACCGTCGGGGCGGTGGAAAAAGGCTGGATGCCGAAGCGCGGATACAGCTCGCTGGGGAAATACACGGTGCCGTCCTTCACCACCAGACGAGCGGCCTTTAGCGTGCCGAGGTCCTGAGT
The DNA here is from genome assembly GCA_038324485.1 of Lysobacterales bacterium. Classification (GTDB taxonomy): domain Bacteria; phylum Pseudomonadota; class Gammaproteobacteria; order Xanthomonadales; family Xanthomonadaceae; genus Silanimonas. Next base: position 2,070 of record JBBQIA010000285.1, on the reverse strand, counting down.
CGGGTCGCCCGGCACCAGAAAGAAGTCGGCCAGCTTGCCGCGCTCGATGCTGCCAAGCTGCTGGTCTTCGCCAAGGTACTCGGCCATGTCGAGCGTGGCGCGACGAAGCGCCTGCGCCGGCGTAAATCCGGCTTCGACAAAGAGCTCCAGTTCGCGGTGGAAGGCCAATCCGCCGCCCAAATCGGTGCCAGGAATCAAGAAGACGCCGCGCTCGTTCATCTCGCGAACGGTGCTCAAGATTTTTTGGAAGGCGCCGGCGTAAGCCTCACTGTCGCCCGGAGCGCTCATGTCGCTCCAGGCCCGCTTGGCGTTGCGCTGCGCGCCGATCGGCATGTTGGCCAGCCAGTCGGCTTGGCCGCGCGGCACCTGTCCGTCTTGGTTGAGCAGCAGATTTTCGTGGATGGCGAGGGTGGGCTCGACGGCCACCTTCTTCGCGACGATGGCGTCCATCGTTTTGCGTACGCGCGGCGAGGCCAAGTCCAACTCGTGCAGCCGCTTCAGCGCGGTCAGGCGCAGCAGGGTTCGCGTGTCTTCTTCCGGCGTCAGCACCCAGCCCAGCATGATCTGGTTGATGTGGGTGAGCTCGTCGTAGCCCGCCTCGATCATGGCGTCGGCATTGCTAAACGCCGGGATGTGGCCCGAGACGCGCAGACCCAGACGATGCGCTTCCGTGGCGGCTGCGGCCGACCATGCGGGATTCATGCTGTTGTAGAGCTTGATCTGCGGGAAGCCGCGGGCCGCATACCATCGCACCGCCTCAAGGGCCTGCGCTTGGCTGCTTACCAGATAGCCGTTGTTCGAATTGAACGGGCTGCGGCCCTCGATGAAGCCTGCGCGGCTGATGCGCGGGCCGGCCAAGCGGCCGCTCTCGATGCTGTCGATCAAGCGCGCCAGCACGGCATTGTCGTTGCCCATGTCGCGCACCGAGGTGATGCCCGCCGCCAAGTTCAGCACCGTGCGGTTCTGGCCAATGTGGCCGTGCATCTCGTAGAGGCCGGGCACCAAGGTGCCGCCTTCGCCGTCGATCAGCACTTCGCCTTTCGATGCTGGCGCATCCAGTGGCTGAATGCCGCTGATGCGCTGCCCGTCGAACACCACGCTCATCGGCTCGCCGACGCTCAGGGTCTTGGGGTCAAAGATGCGCACGTTCCGGACCCGAACCGGACCCTCGTAGCGGTGCGCTGTCTCTTCTTGGATGGTCGTAAAACGGGCCTCGCCGAGGTCGACCGACAGCTTGCGCAAGCGCTCGGCTTCGGCGTCGTAGCCTTCGCGAATCAGCAGGCCGCGGCCGGCTAAAACGGCGAAAAGGTCGCCGTCGGCTTCCAGCAGCAGATGCGTGGGGTCAAGGTCGAGTCCGCTGAGTGTCATCACTCGCACCGACTGGCGCAGCGGGCCTTCGCCAACCTCCAGCGTGTCGCCTTCCTCCACGCGCAGCGCGCCGCCGGGCAGGGTGCTCAACTCGCGGTCGGGGTCGGCCAGCAGGGCACGGGCGTAGAGCCCCAGCGCCCACGGCGTGGCGCTCTGGCCGATATAAAGGGCCTCACCCGACGCGGCGGACTCGCCGGCACCGACGGCGTCTTTCCAGCGTGCTTGCTCGCCCTCGCGGGTGAATTGCTCGTTCACCTTGCTGCCGAAGGTGGTCGCGCCAGTGATCGTCCATTCGAGCGGAAAGCCCGCCGCATCGACGCGCAACTGCTCAGCCATCGTCGGTCCGCGCCCGTTGTCTTTCACGTCGTAGTCGATGGCGACGCGATCGCCGTCAATGGTGGCGTGCAGGTGGCCGATGGTGGCTTCGGGCGTCAGCACGACGTAGCGCTGAGTTTCGGCGGCCAATGTGGGCGCGCAGGCAAGCATCAATAGGGCGGGAAGAATGGCGCGGCGCATGGCATAGGGCTCCATTAGTAAACCCCGACTGTACGCCCTGCGGCAGGGCCGACAAATGGCCGCGCGAACACGAGGTTTGAGTCTGTGCCCCCGAATGCGGCATCGTGGGGCTTATGGATACCGCCACTTTTTTCGGCCTCGGCGCTGCATTTCTTACCTCGATTGCCTTTGTGCCGCAGACGATTC
>JBBQIA010000284.1:0-3254 GCA_038324485.1 Lysobacterales bacterium | reverse complement strand
CGTGTTTGCGGCCACCCAGTTTGGCGGCGCGGGCTTGGCCGAGGGCGTGGGCATCGGCGAGCAGGTGGTGAAGCAGGCCATGGCAGTGGGTGTGACCATCGTTTGGTCGGCCGTGGTGACGGTCATCACTCTAAAAATTGCCGGCCTGTTTGGCGGGCTGCGCGCCACGCCAGAAGAAGAGCAGGAAGGCTTGGATCTCGCTCTGCACGGCGAATCGGGCTACAACCTCTAAGCACCGGCCATGGCGCAGGCATGAACCCGCGCCTCAGGCTTCGCACCGAATCCGAATAAGGACGATCCAATGAAAATGGTTACGGCCATCATCAAACCCTTCAAGCTCGACGACGTGCGCGAAGCGCTGTCCGAGGCGGGAGTCACCGGCATCACCGCCACGGAAGTCAAAGGCTTCGGGCGGCAAAAAGGCCACACCGAGCTCTATCGCGGCGCCGAGTACGTCGTCGACTTCCTGCCGAAGATCAAGCTGGAAGTCGCGGTGACGAACGACCAAGTCGAGCGCGTGGTGGAAGCCATCGCCAATGCCGCGAACAGCGGGAAGATTGGCGACGGCAAGATCTTCGTCTACGACTTAGAGCGCGTGATGCGGATTCGCACGGGTGAGTTGGATGGCGACGCGCTATAGGATCTTGACGGAAATTCTAGGGGGGGGTAGCTTTTGGCCGTTGCTTCGGCGACGTCCCTCTCCCCCCAAAAAACAGGAAAGGATTTTCTATGCACAAGGATCTCAGAACCCCCTTGCTGCTCAGTGCTTTCGCTATGGCTGCTCTCAGCACGGGGCTAGTGATTGGAAGTGAGCGAGTGAATGACCTTGCTTTGACGACCGAAAATGCCGTGTCGTCAGAAGGCAATTTCCTCGTTGAATCTGGTGTCGCGATTCGTGGCGAGACATTTCACGACATCCTTTCTGGTTCCCGCCCTGCTCGCTTGGTCTCGGATCGACTTTCTTACACATTCATTTCTTCGAGGGGCGATTCGATGCGCCCATCTGATATGACGGTGCGCGCGGTACTCGAACGACAGCATGCAGTCGAGGTTGCTTCTCGAGCGAAGGGTGGTGTTTCGACGCAGAACATTAGCGTTCCAGATGACGCTAATCCGCCCAATGGTCCGGCTCGGCTTGGGCAGGCAACGTCGACGTTTTCCCCTTGCAGCACAGCGAGGATAGGGTTCAACACCTCAATGGCCGACGTGACGTACCACTATGTTTATGGATACACCGTTGATACCAACAACGACGGAAAACTTGACGCGGTACCCGGCTGGAAACTTGACCGAGTGGAAATTCGCGTCTTCCCGAGTGACGTTGCACAGCTCTGCAATTGAGGGCTCTTGAAACGATGAGGTAGGAAGGGCGCCTCGCGGCGCCCTTCCTGTTCTGCCGCTACTGCTTCTGCTTACTCCGCCAACGCCTTCTCAACAAACGGCGGCAGCACCAAGGCCGCCTGATGAATCGCCGCGCTGTAGTAATGGGTGTCGAACGGGCGCGCTGCCGCATCCCTCATGCGGAACTGCGTCAGGTCGCGCGATTCCTTCGAGGCGATCAAGCAGCTCCAGTAGCCGGTGGGATAGCAGGGCTGCGGGAAGGGCAATACGCGGAAGTCTTGGAAGCCGGCGTCGCGCATGGCCGAGCGCATGTCGAGAATCAAATGCATGAGGGCCAGCGGGCTTTCGCTCTGCTGCACCAAGAGGCCGCCGGGCTTTAAGGCGCGCAGGCAGTCTTCGTAGAAGGCGCGATTAAACAGGCCTTCGGCCGGGCCCACGGGGTCGGTCGAATCGACAATCACCACGTCGATACTCTCGGGTGCGGCGTTCTTCATGTACGCGATGCCGTCATCAAACATCACGGTCGCGCGCGGGTCGTCATTGCTCTCGCACAGCTCCGGGAAGTACTGGCGCGCCATCACCGTCACTTGCTCATCGATGTCGCATTGCACGGCGGTTTTCACGCCGGGGTGCTTCAGTACTTCGCGCAGAGTGCCGCAGTCACCGCCGCCGATGATGACCACGTTCTCTGGGTTGGCATGGGTGAACAGCGGCGCGTGCGCCATCATCTCGTGATAGAAAAAATTATCGCGGGTGGTCACCATCATTGCGCCGTCGATCAGCATGACTTTGCCCCAGTCGGTGCTGTCGTAGATCTCAATCTTCTGGAACGGCGACTGCACTTCGTCGAGCTTCTCGGTCACGCGCAGGCCAAAGGCCGAGCCGGTGTGATCGAAGTTCTCGTGCAGCCAAATCGAGGAAGTGGACGTCATCAGCAGTCTCCGAGGGATCGTGGTTGAGGCCGGTAGGGGTGCGGCGAATGGCGCCAAGCGACATCCGAGGGCGGGCAGCATACCGCCGGCGTGCCAAGGGGGCACGGCGCCTGCGCTCAGCATTCACCCGCGGGTCGTACACTACGCCCCCCTTGTTTCCGACTGGCCCCAAAGCCCATGCCTGCCTGGACGCTCGAGCGCGCTCGCCACACCTATTCCATTCCGTATTGGTCCGACGGTTATTTCGACGTCGATGCCCAAGGCCGACTCGTGGCCAAGCCGCACGGCGACGAAGGCCCGGCTGTGGCCTTGCCCGAGGTCATCGAGCGCGCCCGCGAGATGGGGCACAAGCTGCCCTTGCTGGTGCGTTTTTCTGACGTGCTGGGCCATCGTCTGGGCAAGCTGCAGGAAGCCTTCGCGCAGGCCATGCGCGACCTCGACTATCGCGGCGGCTATACGGCGGTGTATCCGATCAAGGTGAACCAGCACGCGGGCGTGGCCGGCGAGCTGGCGCGCGTTGGCACGCCGGTTGGCGAGGCGCCCTACACGGCGGACTTCGGCCTAGAGGCCGGCAGCAAGCCGGAATTGATGGCCGTGCTGGCGCTGGCCCAGAAGGGCAGTGTGGTGGTGTGTAACGGCTACAAAGACCGCGAGTTCATTCGCTTGGCGCTGATGAGCCGGCGCTTGGGCCTCGACACCATCTTGGTGATTGAAAAGCCCTCGGAAGTGGCGCTGATCATCGAAGAGTCGCGCGCACTGGGCGTGGCGCCGGTCGTGGGCATTCGCCTGCGTCTGGCCTCGCTCGGTGCGGGAAAATGGCAGAACAGCGGCGGCGACAAAGCCAAGTTCGGCCTTTCGCCGCGGCAGGTGCTGGATGCGGTCGACAAGCTCAAAGCCGCCGGCTTGGGCGACAGCGTGGCCATGCTGCATTTCCACATGGGCTCGCAGATCAGCAACGTGCGCGATATCGCCAGCGGCATG
>JBBQIA010000283.1:0-3261 GCA_038324485.1 Lysobacterales bacterium | reverse complement strand
AGTGCCGGAAGTCGGCCAAGGCTTGGTGGAACTCAAGGCGGCGGCCCGCGATTCGGGTGACCGCGCGAAGATTGCCGTGTTGGCCCACGATCACCGCACCGATCCGATCGGCGCCTGCATCGGCATGCGCGGTTCGCGCGTGCAGGCTGTTAGCACCGAGTTGAACGGTGAGCGCATCGACATCGTGCTGTGGTCGGATAACGCCGCGCAGTTCGTGATCAACGCGATGGCGCCCGCGGAAGTGCAGTCGATCATTGTTGATGAAGAGCGCAACTCGATGGACCTCGCGGTCGCCGAGGAAAAGCTGGCGCAGGCCATCGGCAAGGGCGGCCAGAACGTGCGTCTTGCCAGCCGCCTGACCGGTTGGCAGCTCAACGTGATGACGCAGGATCAGATCTCCGCCAAGTCGGAAGCCGAGCAGTCGAAGTCGCGTCAGCTGTTTATGGACAAGTTGGAAGTCGACGAAGAAATCGCCGGCATCCTGGTGGGCGAAGGCTTCGGCACGGTCGAAGAAATCGCCTATGTGCCGGTGGCTGAGCTGCTGGCCGTGGAAGGCTTTGACGAAGACATCGTCGAAGAACTGCGCGCTCGTGCGCGTGATGCATTGCTCACCGAGGCCCTCGCGGTTGAGGAAAACCTTGAGGAGCACAAGCCCGCGGCCGACTTGCTCTCGCTGCCGGGTATGGACGAGGCGACGGCCTACGCCTTCTCGTCGCGCGGCATTGTCACGCGCGATGACCTCGCCGAAATGGCGGTGGACGAAATCATCGACGTTGAAGGCGTCGACGAAGCCCGCGCCGCCGAACTGATCATGGAAGCGCGTAAGCACTGGTTCGACTGAACCTCGCTCAACGCCGCCCCACGCCAAACCCAGCGCCGCCATCGGCGCAACGAATTCAAGGAAGCCCTTCCGAATGTCCGAGGTCACCGTTAGCTCCCTAGCCAAGGTGCTCAACCTGCCCGTCGAAAAGCTGCTTCAGCAGCTGGCCGGCGCCGGTATGGAGTTCACCGGGCCAGATCAGGTGGTCAGCAGCACTGAGAAGATGAAGCTTCTCGGCTTCCTTCGCCGTACCCACGGCAAGGACGAAAAATCTGCTGATGAAGCCGGCCCTACCCGCATCACGCTTCAGCGCCGGAAAGTGGAAGAACTCTCCGTCGGTGGCGGCAAGACGAAAGCAACTGTCGCCGTCGAGGTTCGTCAGAAGCGCACCTACGTGAAGCGTGCTGACGTCGTCGCGGAAGTCGACCCCGAGCGCGAAGACGCGGCGAAGAAGCTCGCCGAATCGCAGGCCCGGTCGGACGCCGAGCGCGCCCAGATTGATGCGTCTGATCGCCAGCGTCGCGAGAAAGAGGCCGAGGCCGCGAAGCTGAAGGCCAAGACGGCCGGCAAGCCCAAGGCCGACGAAGCAGCCGAGCCCGCAGCCGTGAATGAGGCAGCACCGGCCGAGGCCGTGGTGTCTGCGTCGGGCAGCGATGCCGCTGGCGTTGTGACGCCGGTGGACGAGCGCCCGCAGGGTCGCCCGGTCATTCAAATGCCCTCGCGTGCCGATGCGGAATTGGCGGCTCGCGCTCGTGAAGCGGCGGGACGTCGCGGCAAGGGTGGCAAGGAAGAAGGCGGCAGCACTGAGGCCGACCGCAGTGGTCGCTTCGTGGGCGGACAGTTGCACCTGAGCGAAGGCGCGCATGCGCGTCGTAATTCCAGCGGCCGTCGCAAGCCGGGTGGTAAAGGTCGCAGCCCCGAGCCGTCGCGTCATTTCAGCAACAACTCCGGTCCGCACGCGTTCTCGCGTCCGACTGCGCCGGTCATGCGCGAAGTGGCCATCGGCGAGGCCATCAGCGTCGGCGATTTGGCCGTCAAGTTGGCCATGAAGGGCGGCGAAGTCGTCAAAGCCCTCTTCAAAATGGGCGTGATGGCAACGCTCAATCAGTCCATCGACCACGACACCGCGGTGCTGGTGGTTGAAGAATTGGGTCACACCGCCGTTCGCGCCACCGACGATGACGCCGAGCTGGCCTTGGCCGCACACGTCGAAGCCGATCAGGGCGAGCGCAGCCCGCGTCCGCCGGTGGTGACCATCATGGGTCACGTCGATCACGGTAAGACCTCGCTGCTCGACTACATCCGTCGCACGAAAGTCGCGTCGGGCGAAGCCGGCGGTATCACCCAGCACATCGGCGCGTATCACGTCGAGACGGCCAAGGGCGTTATCACCTTCCTCGATACCCCGGGTCACTCGGCCTTTACGTCCATGCGTGCGCGCGGCGCCAAGCTCACCGATCTGGTGGTGCTGGTGGTTGCGGCCGACGACGGCGTGATGCCGCAGACGATTGAAGCGATCAAGCACGCGCGCGCTGCCAAGGTGCCGCTGGTGGTCGCGATGAACAAGATGGACAAGCAGGGCGTCAACATTGACAACCTGCGCAATGGTTTGGCTCAGTACGAAGTGACGTCGGAAGAGTGGGGTGGCGATACGCCCTTCATTCCGGTGTCGGCAAAGACCGGAATGGGCATCGACGACCTGTTGTCGGCGATCCTGGTGCAGGCCGAAGTGATGGAGCTTTCGGCTCCGGCCGAAGGCAAGGCTGCAGGTACGGTCATCGAGTCCTCGCTCGACAAGGGCCGTGGTCCGATGGCGACCGTGCTGGTTCAGCAGGGCACGCTCACGAAGGGCGATTACCTGGTTTGCGGCACGCAGTACGGCCGCGTTCGCGCGCTGTTCGACGAAGCCGGCAAGCAGGTCGATTCGGCGGGTCCCTCGATTCCGGTGGTGTTGTTCGGACTCTCCGGCGTGCCCGGTTCGGGCGACGACTTTGTCGTTGTGGCCGACGAGCGTTTGGCGAAAGACGTGGCCCAGCAGCGCGAAGCGAAAATGCGCGAAGCGAAGCTGGTGCGTCAGACCAGCCGCATGGAAGACATCATGGCCCAGATGGGTCAGGGCGAAGGCCAGCAGCAGCTCAACTTGTTGGTGAAGGCCGACGTGCAGGGTTCGGTGGAAGCGCTGTGCGATTCGCTCGTGGGCCTCTCGAACGAGCTCATCAAGATCAACGTGGTGCAGTCGGGCGTGGGCGGTATTAACGAGTCCGACGCCGTGCTGGCTGCTGCCGCCAAAGCGGTGGTTATCGGCTTCAACGTGCGTGCCGATGCGGCCGCCCGTAAGGTCATCGAAGGCAACGGCCTCGATCTGCGCTACTTCTCGATCATTTATGACGTGATCGATCAGGTGAAGCAGGTGGCGTCGGGCTTGCTCAGCAAGGAAATTC
>JBBQIA010000282.1:0-3289 GCA_038324485.1 Lysobacterales bacterium | reverse complement strand
CTTGGAAGACCATGGCCGAGGCCCAGCCCGCGTCGGTCATCGCCGCCGTGATTGCGGCCGCGACGTCGCCAATTTCGCCGGGCATCGAGCCCGCCACCATCATGCTCGACTCGATCTCCAGCGACGAATCCAGCACCAGCGCCTCGGGCACCAGCACGTCTTTTGGAAAGCCCTCCGGCACGGTGGCGGCGTCGCCCTGGCGGACCGAAAACGCCTGGCCTTTTTCGTCGACGCCGGTGATCGTGTCGCCGCCGTTTTCGATGTCCACGTCAGCGCTAGTCATCGCTTCTATCGCGGATTCGGTGGCGGCTTCTTTGGCCGACTCTTCCGCCTTGCCACAGGCCGAGAGCATCGAAAAGGACAGGGCCGTCAGCGCTAAAACGCGGATGGCGGACGCGGAAAGTCGGGGTGCAAGGCTCATGCGGAGGTGTCCGTCGGTCGGGGGTGCTGAATGCGTGATCGATTTGTGAGGCCGACCGGCCCCGTTTTCAAGCCCGCGCGAGGAGGGCCCGCAGCTGCGCCTTGAGACCGAGTCCCGCGTCGCTGCGCAATCGGGCGCGCTCCGTGCGCCAGTCCGGGCAGCGGCGTTCGACCTCATGCCAAAACGACGGGGCGTGGTTGGCGTGGATCAGATGACAGAGTTCGTGCACCAACACGTATTCAAGCGCCGACGGCGGACCCAGCACCAAGGCCAGATCCAAGGACACCCGGCCATCGGGGGAGAGGCTGCCCCACAGGGACGACAGCGCACGAATGCGAAACTCGCGCGGCGCTCTCGGCAGGTCCGGCAGGTAGGTCGGCAGCCATTGGTGAACGGCCGCGCGCGCCGCGGTCGTGTAGAACTCGAGCACGGCGCGACGCAGCGACGCGGCACTGGCCTGACGCGGCGCGTGAAAGTGCAGCGCACCCTGATGCATCTCGCCTTCCATCGCGACCGGTGTTGGCGCGACGCGCTCCACTCGTGCGCTGCGGGCTTCAACCCAGACCACCGGATGCTCGATGCCGAACAAAGGCAGATGGGTCACGGCCCCGAACTGCCACTCAACCGCCTGACGGGTGTCGCGCAGCCGCCCCCACTGCGTCGCGATCCAGTCGCGGTGATCAAACAAGAACGCCTGCGCCACGCGATCGGCCACGCGCCAGGGCACGCTCAGGCGAACGCCGCGCTCGGTCACGGTAAGCCGCAAGCGCCGCGAGCGGCGATCGCGCACCTGCAGCAATGGGGCCTCGCTGCCGTCCGGCAAAGTCAGGGTGGAAGGCAGGCTTTCGCGCGTCGGCGGCGACTCCAGCGCGAACGAAAACATCGTCGCCGCCTACTCCGCGCGACTCAGCTTCAGGGCTTTTTCCAGCACGCTAAACAACGTGTGCACTTCTGCACTGAAGAGCGCGTAGCGCGCATCGAGCTCGGCGGCCAAGGAATCGCGCTCGGTATTTTCGAGTGAGTCCACCGCGCCATCCAGCAGCTTGAACTTGCGCAAGATCAGGTCTTCGCCGAGCACAAAGCTCACGTGGTCATCCATCACCAAGGCCAGCTTGGTCACCTGCTTGCCGGTCTCAAGATGCTTGGTGATTTCGTCGGCCGTCAGGTCTTGGCGCTGCGCCCTGACCACTGCTCCGCCGTCCATCGGGTCTTTTAGCTCGCACTCGTCGCCGAGCGTCAGGCCTTCCGGCAACGGTTCGCCGGTTAGCCAGCCGGTCATCAGGGCGCGCACCGACACTTCGGCATTCGCCGGCACCGCCGGAAAGCTGCCCATCGCGTGGCGCAATTCAGAGACCAGATTTTCCGCCGATTTTTTCGACGAGGCATCAACCACGATGATGCCGTGCTTCGCATCAATGCTGGCCGAGGTGCGCGAGCCCTTGATGAAGGCCTTCGGCAGCATGTCGTGAATCAAATCGTCCTTCAGCTGCTTGCGCGCCTTGCCGCCCAACTTGCGGCCTTCCTTCGATTCAATCTCGGCCAGCTTTTTCGACAGCGCCTCGTTGACAACGGCACCCGGCAGCAGGCGATCTTCGCGGCCCAGCGTAATCCACGTGCACTCGCCCACGCGGTGACTCAGCGCCGGCTCGTCGCGCCCAAACGGCGCCACAAAACCACGGCTGCCCAGCTCGAGCGGACCGACGGGCTTGAGCGGGTGCTCGGCCAAGCGTTCGTCGAGGGTCGCGAGCGCCGTGTTGATGGAGGACGGGTAGCGGAAAAACGTGAGATTTCGAAAGAACATCAAGGCATCCAGAGCAGATCAACGGCCTTAGGCTCGGGCGTGGCCAAGGGAGCGTCGCAGACCCATATTCTAACGCCTGCCCAAGCCGCAGCCGGCAGTGTAGGCTCGGCGCCCGGGAGACCCGCATGCACAACCTCGACGCCGAACCGTTGGCACACCGACTTGTAGAGCTCAAGAGCGAGCATCGCGACCTCGACGCTGCGATTTTCGCGCTGGCCGCCAATCCCGAATGCGATGAACTGCAGCTGCGACGGCTGAAAAAGCGGAAGCTGGCGGTGAAAGATCAGATCGTATGGATCGAGAACCAATTGATCCCGGATCTCGATGCCTAAGCAGCCGCCATCAGGTCGAAGCAGGTGACAAAACTTGAAGTAGTTGCGGGGGGGGGGTAATGTGCGTGCGCAGCATGATTGCTGCATTACCCCCCTTTTAAGGTGTTTTTATGATGTCGAAATGGAGTTCTTTGGCTCTAGCCGTGGCTCTTAGTTTTGGAGCCCTTTCCCCCTCGGCTGATGCCGCCGTACTGCGATGCGACGGTTGTACGTATTTTCAAGTCAAGGATCGAGCGAGTGCCGCCGGACTTGGCAACCACCTGGTTTTGGACTTCCAAACCGGAACGCTTTGGCAGTTTTCGGTTGAAGTGGATCGCGAGGCGACCCACGTTTTTGGCCGTCCTTTGCCGAAGCTCGTAGAGGAGGTGACGGTTGAGCCTCAGGATGCCGCCGACTTTAGCGAAATTGCTTCGATTTGGAGAAACAACAGCGGATCACTGAAGCTCGATGTTGAAGTACGCCCGGAGGACCGCGGTTATCCTCCCGCGCTGATCGGCTTCGGCGCCCGCGACGTCACCTGGAGTACACAGATTCGCGAATCGGTTGGGCGCTCCGTCGCGAGAATGGACTTCACCGGAGCAGCCGGACGTATCGTTAGCGTCGCGCAAAGCGTGATGCTGGAGATAGCAGGCGCCCTTACCGGTGGCATGCAGCTTCGGGTCACCGTAACGTTTACCGACGGCTCGTCAGCGGTTTATGTCATCGATGCAAACCATTCGACACAAGCCCAATATG
>JBBQIA010000281.1:0-3296 GCA_038324485.1 Lysobacterales bacterium | reverse complement strand
CGCGGCCATGATCAATCCAAAGAGCAGCCCCAGTAGGCCAGCCGGTAAGAGCAGGGCCAGCACCAAGAGGAAAATCGGCAGGCCGTTGACGACGGCAGCGCGAAGGCCGCCGAGCATGGCGGCGATCGGCGAAACGCCGCGCAGCGCGACCGAGATCAAGGCCCACGCCGAGCCGACGATCACGAACAGCCACAGCGGCGAGAAGGCCAGCATCACGGCGACGAGCGAACCCAAGGCCGCGGGTGGCGGGGGCAGCTGATCGGGCTGAATCGCTTTGCCCGCTTCGGCCTGCGACTGCAGGGCCGCGACTTGCTGAAACCAGGCCTGCAGGGCCGGTAGCGACTCCGTGCCTGCCGCCAGCGCCATCGTTACCGCCATGATCAGGCCCAGCGCAAAGAGCAAAAGAAGGCTCAGCAGCGTGACCGCCACGAGGCTGCCGTAGCTGCCGTCTTTGAAGCCGTCAAACAGGTTGCCCACCTGCACGGGCTGGCCGCGTTCGGCGCCGTCGATAATGCGGTACACGCCCGCGGTCAACACCGGCGTCACCAGAATGCCAACGATGAAGGAGATGCCTTGGAAGCCCATCATTCCGCCGAGGCCCACAGGCGATCCGACGGCCGCCATCAGCTGCGGCGGCAGCGAGGGGATCATGCCGACGAGCACTAGCGTGGCGATGGCGCCAATCACCACGGCGGGTTGATGACGGCCCACGTCGAAGGCCTCGATCAGCCAGCGAAACGGTGCGGTAAATCCGGCCCAGCGAGGATTCATAGCGGTCCTAACAAATAAAGAATTGGGGGGTTAGCGATGCCGATGCGCGAAGGCATGGCGAGCGAAGCGACGAAGCACGGTGCGCGTGTTGGGCGCAGCGCGCACGGACTCTAGCATTCGGTCTGCGCAATGCCCCTCCTTGGCCAAGGCGTCGCGGCGCGCCTGGATGTAGCCGCGCATGTGCAGCACGCCAAATTCCGGATGGAACTGCAGACCCCAGATGCGGTCGCCTAAGCGAAAGGCTTGGCAGTCGTCGAGCGCCGATCGCGCCAGCACGGTGGCCTTGGGTGGCGCGGCGGTGACGGTTTGCAGATGGGTGGTTTGCGCGTGGAACTCGCTAGGCAGTCCGCGAAACAGCGGGTCGTGCGCGGCGTGATCGTTCAGGCGAACGGGCACCGTGCCCATTTCGCGACCCTTCGAATTGAAGGCCACTTCGCCGCCGAAGGTTTGCGCTAGAAGCTGGTGGCCGTAGCAAATGCCGAGCATCGGCAGGCCGGCGTCGGCGGCGTTTCGCAGCCAGTCGGCGGTGGCTTCCGACCATGGCTCGCGGTCGGTCACCATGGCGCCGGAGCCGGTAATGATCACGCCGAACAGGTTCTTAGGATCGGGCGGTACGTCGCCATCCAACACGGCGACTTCGCGCACTTGGTGACGCGACAGCCCCGCCGTGCTGCGGATTAAATGCCCAAAGCTGCCGTGCCGCCGCAGGCTGGGAACGGGGCGTCCGGTTTCGAGGACCAAGAAGGGAGCGTGGGTCACGGCAAGATCCAGCGAAGGGTGAATGCCCGCAGACCGGGCAGGGAAAGGCTGCCCGCTATACTGCGGCCTTACATTTTTTACGTCGAGACTGATGTCCGCGCCCACCTTTCAGGAACTCATCACCCGCCTCAACGCCTATTGGGCGGAACAGGGCTGCGTGTTGATCCAGCCGCTCGACCTTGAGGTCGGTGCCGGCACCTTTCACCCCGCCACCTTCCTGCGTGCCTTGGGCCCAGAGTCGTGGAGTGCGGCCTACGTGCAGCCTTCGCGTCGCCCCGGCGATGGCCGCTACGGCGAGAACCCGAATCGGCTGCAGCACTACTACCAGTACCAAGTGGTTCTGAAGCCCAATCCCGACAACATCGTCGAGCTCTACTTCGGTTCGCTGAAGGCGCTGGGTATCGACCCGCTGGTGCACGACCTGCGTCTGGTGGAAGACAACTGGGAGTCGCCGACGCTGGGCGCCTGGGGCTTGGGCTGGGAAGTGTGGTTGAACGGGATGGAGGTGACGCAGTTCACCTACTTCCAGCAGGCCGGTGGATTGGAATGCCGCCCCGTGACCGGCGAGATCACCTACGGCCTCGAGCGCCTGTGCATGTATTTGCAGAACTGCGACAACGTTTACGACCTCGTGTGGACCGTCGGCCCGCAAGGCCCGGTGACCTATGGCGAAGTGTTCTTGCAAAACGAGCGCGAGCAGAGCGCCTACAACTTTGAACACGCCGACGTCGCCGAGCTGTTTCATCGCTTCGACGCCTGCGAGAAAGAGGCGCTCAAATTGGTCGAGATCGGCTTGCCGCTGCCTGCTTATGACCAAGTGTGTAAAGCCAGCCACAGCTTCAATCTGCTGGATGCGCGCCGCGCCATTTCCGTCACCGAACGCCAGCGCTACATCCTGCGCGTGCGCACACTGTCGCGCGCTGTGGCCGAGGCCTATTTCGCGCAGCGCGAGAAGCAGGGATTTCCCGGCGTGAAAGACCCTGCTGAGCGCGCACGACTGGGCTTGGACGCGAAGGAGGCCACCGCATGAGCGCGTCGTCCTTACTGATTGAACTGGGCACCGAAGAATTGCCGGTGAAGGCCCTGCCGGAACTGGCGGCAGCGTTTGCGCGCGGTATCACCGAGGGCTTAGCAAAGCGCGGCGTGGCGATGGGCGAAGCCCGCACGCTTTATTCGCCGCGGCGCTTGGCCGTGCTGATTGAGGGCGTGGCCGCTGAGCAGCCCGAGCAGCGTTCCGAGATGCTGGGCCCGTACTTGAACATTGGCCTCGATGCCGCCGGTGCGCCGACCAAGGCATTGGAAGGATTTGCAGCCAAAGCGGGCGTGGCGTGGACCGCGCTGGAGCGCGCGACCGACGCCAAGGGCGAGCGCTTTGTGCATCGCTCAGTATCGCCCGGTGCGCGCACGGCCGACCTGCTGCAGGCGGTGTTCGACGAGGCCATCAAGGCCATGCCGATTCCGAAGCCGATGCGCTGGGGTGCCCACGAGTACGCGTTTGCGCGCCCGGCCCTGTGGCTGGTGGCCCTGCATGGCGGCGATGTGCTGCCGCTGACGGCCTTCGGCCATTCGACGAGACCATTCACCTGCTCAAGATTGTCGTCGGTGATGCGCGCCCTACCACCAGCGTCAGCCGCTGCCGCATCCACTTCGCGAACGATGGCGCGACGACGCTCGTCGGCGTCCACCAGCACTTTCGCGCCGCGCAGGGCATCGACGTAGGCCTCGGCCTCGCTAATCCACACGGCTTTGTCGTGCATGAAGCGGTG
>JBBQIA010000280.1:0-3312 GCA_038324485.1 Lysobacterales bacterium | reverse complement strand
TGCGCTGGCCGACGGCGGCGACGCGGAACAGTTCACTGCATTGCGCCTCGCGAGCGGCGGGGGGGTGGTGGCTGTGCTGTTGTCGCGACGCGGCGGGTCGGCGTGGCGCAGGGGCCACTGGCGCGGCGCCACGGCGCTGTTCGTTTATGCGGCGGGATTCTCGTGGGCCTATGTGCAATTGGATGCCGCCACCGGCGCGCTGCTGCTGTTCGGCGCCGTGCAAGTGACGATGCTGGGTGCCGGACTGATCGCGGGCGAACGCTTTGGCGCGCTGCAATGGGCGGGCTTTGCCTTGGCCGTGGTCGGTCTCGTGATCTTGCTTCTGCCGGGCGCGCGAGCGCCGTCCGTGGCCGGGGCAATGCCGATGCTTTTCGCAGGCGTGGCCTGGGGCCTGTATTCACTTTGGGGTCGCGGCGCGCGTGACCCTTTGGCCGACACGGCGGGCCACTTTCTGCGTTCATTGCCCTTGGCTGCGGCACTGCTTCTCGCCACTATCCTGCTGCCGCTCGATGCAAATTCCGCAAGCGCACTGATGAGCGCGAATGACGCGATCGCCGCCGTGGTCTCCGGCGCGCTGGCCTCGGGCCTCGGCTATGTCGCGTGGTACGCGGTGCTTCCGCGCCTAGGCGCGCTGCGTGCGGCCACGCTACAACTGTCGGTGCCGGTGATCACCGCACTCGGCGCACTCGCGCTGCTTGGCGAAACGCTCGGTCAGCGTCAAAGCGTCGCAGCAGCAGGAATTCTTGGCGGCATTGCGCTGGTGCTGCGCGGGTCGCAACGCCGCAGCTAGCACCGAGCAGATGCCCGCTTGCCCGCACCCGGCGGTGCGCGCATTCTGCTACGCACTCTTTTTCCGCTCTGAGGTTTTCGCCATGTCGCCACTTCGTATCTTCGCCATCGTTCTGATCGTTGCCGGTGGCTTGGCTCTGGGCTTCGGGACCTTCACCTATACGCAAGAGAAAACAGCCTTCAAAGCCGGCCCCATCGAACTCAATGTGCAAGACAAAGAAACCGTCGCTATTCCCACCTGGGCCGGCGGCGGCGCGCTGGCGCTCGGCGTGGTCTTGCTGCTGGTCAGCGGTCGCAAGCGCTGAGCTTCGGCAACATGCCTGACGATGATCTTCCGGCCCTGCCACCCACACGGCCGGGTCGTTATCGCCACTACAAGGGCGGCGAGTACGAAGTGCTGCAATGCGTTCGCCACAGCGAAAGCTTGGAGCCCCTGGTCCTGTATCGCGCGCTCTATGGCGAAGGCGGCCTGTGGGTTCGACCGCACGCGATGTTTTTCTCGACCGTGCAGGTGAACGGCCTCAGCCAACCGCGTTTCGCACACAGCGACGACGGCGCTCCAACAAAGGCCTAA
Organism: Lysobacterales bacterium; assembly: GCA_038324485.1. Taxonomy (GTDB): domain Bacteria; phylum Pseudomonadota; class Gammaproteobacteria; order Xanthomonadales; family Xanthomonadaceae; genus Silanimonas. The sequence goes on along the minus strand of JBBQIA010000280.1, from coordinate 1,949 downwards.
TCGCGATGCCGCTCTACACCGTGTCGTTTCAGTGGGAAGCCGGCGAATACGACGCCGAGTTTCATCGACTCAACGCATTGATCGACGCCGTGGCACAAAGCCTACCCGGCTTCAAAGGCGTCGAGTCTTGGCGTTCGCCGGATGGGCGCCTCGGCAACGCCGTTTACTGGTGGGACAATCTCGACGACCTGCAGGTGTTCGCCACACACCCCACGCATCTTGAAGCGAAGCGCCAATACGCGCGCTGGTATGCGGGCTACCGCGTGGTGGTGGCCGAGGTAATTCGGGAGTACGGCGATGGGCGCTTCCCCCTGCCCGCACTGGTAGGCTCCACCGACTGATCTGCCATGGATGACGGGGACTGAGCGTGCTGAAGGACAGCCAAGGGAAAGGCGTGATGCGTGCATGGATGCTCGCCGCTTCGGTGGCGTGCGTGGCCCTTCCGGCGTTGTCCGCGGCCCCGCCGCCGGCGACCGCCCTTGAAGTGAGCTTTGTCAGCGTGCCCGGCATTCCACGAAACGTGGTGGCCAGCGTGGCCCAAGATCGGGCCGGATTTTTGTGGATCGGCACCGGCGACGGCTTGGCTCGCTATGACGGCTACCGCTTGCAGATGATTGAACGCGAGGGCGCCGATGCCCTCAGCCGGAACATGGGCTGGGTGCGGGCGATGGCGGCGGACCCCGATGGCCGCCTGTGGATTGGCACCGAATCCTCCGGCTTGGCCGTGTACGACCCCGATACACAGCGCGTCAGCGTGCCCGGCGGCCCGGCCGCAGGCGCGCAACATGCGATCGTTGCGCTGGCTTTGGAGGGCGATAAACACGTCTGGATGGGCACCTTAGGCGGCGGCTTGCTGCGCTTTGATGAGGCGACGGCGCGCTTCAAGGCATTCGCGCTTCCCGGACTAGCACCGGGCGAAGGACAGGCGCTGGCTTTGACCGCGGATGCGGAGGGCGGCATTTGGGTGGGCCATTGGAACGGCTTGGCGCGGTGGCGGCCGGGCGCCGAAGCGCTTGAGGTCGTGCCGCTGCGCGAGTCCACAACACGCGCAGGCAATGACCCGGTAATGAGCGTGCTGGCGACCATCGGCGGCCAAATCTGGATTGGGACTCAGCGCGGCGCAGTGGGGGTGATTACGCCCGATCAGTCCGTACGGTGGGCGCCTGCCGGCAATCGTGACGCGGTGCAGGCCTTGTCGATGGACACCGAGGGGCGCCTTTGGGTGGGGCATCAAGGCGGGCTTGACCTGCTCGATCCTGAAACGGGCCGTGTGCTTCAACGCCTTCGCCATCGCGCCGACCAGCCCGCCGGTCTGGCCGGCAACGAAATCACCGAAGTCTTGCGCGACCCGACCGGTGCGATGTGGGTGGCTGGCTTTGGCGTCGGCCTGCAGAGACATCGCAGCAGTCCGGCCGTCGCCGTGCGCGGCCCCGACGCCGAGAGTCAGGGTCCGCTTCGCGACGGCGATGTGCGCGCCCTACTCACGCTCCGCGATCAGCGCGTTCTGGCGGCCACCCACTCCGGCACGCTGGCCTTCCTAGACGCCGATCTGCAAGTGCTCGGCGAGATGCCGTACGACGGCTCGCCCGTGCAAGCGATGGCGCAAGACGCGGCAGGCACAGTTTGGCTCGCGTCGCGTGGACGCATCGAGCAGCGCGATCTCAATGGCCGACGACTGCGTCAGTGGGAGACCGACGTCGGTGCTGCCCTGATCGTGCAGTGCGATGCCGACGGCAGTGTGTGGCTGGGGGCAGAGCGCGGTCTATTGCGCTGGAAGCCGGGCCAACTGGGGTTTGAAACGCTGCTCGACGATGGGGGCCGCAGCCTCGATCGCGAAGTGTTTACCCTCGCGTCCGACGGCGAAGGCGGCCTTTGGGTCGGCGGTCGCGCAGGCCTGCATCAGATTGCGGCCGGCAAGAGCACGCTTCGGCCTGTGCGGAGCGCGCCGG
>JBBQIA010000279.1:0-3345 GCA_038324485.1 Lysobacterales bacterium | reverse complement strand
CGGCGCAGTGGGAATCGATTCGGCGCGCGATTGATCGGCTGGACGTGATGCCGGCGCAGGTGCACATCGAGGCGCAGGTCTTGGAAGTGACCCTGTCTGGCAACCTGAGCTACGGCGTCAATTGGTTCTTCGATAACGCCGTGCCGGCCGATCTGCGAAACCTGCGGACGGGGCGCGGCAGTCTCGGCCAAATTGCCGGGCAGCTCGCGCAATCGCGCGATGCAGCCGGGGGTCTCTCTGGCGCATCACGCTTGGCCTACACGTTCACTTCGGGAGACGCGGCCGCCATCGTCGATCTCTTGGATACAGAGAGCGACGTGCGCGTCCTTTCGACTCCCTCGATTTTCGTGCGAAACAATTCGGAAGCGAACCTCAATGTCGGCCAGAACCTGGCGGTCGAGAGCACGAGTTTTTCGCCCGGCACCGGTACCGGTAACAACACCATCAGCAACGTGCAGTACCTGACCACCGGCACCAAGCTGAAGGTGAAGCCGCGTATTGGCGGCGACGGCATGGTGTTCTTGGAGATCGAGCAGGAAATTAGCTCGCCAACGGGCAGCGCCGGCGCTGGCGGCAACCCTAATGTCAGCACGCGCAATGTGTCGACCGAAGCCATGGTGCGTGATGGCGATACGGTGATGTTGGCCGGCTTGATTAGTCAGACCGACACCAAGGGTTCATCCGGGTTGCCCGGTCTGTCGCGCGTGCCGGTGATCGGCGGCCTGTTCGGACGGCAAAGCCAATCGCAGGATCGGACCGAGGTGATCTTGCTGATCACCCCGCGCGTCGTCCGCAATGCGCAAGACACCCGCGCACTCACCGACGACTACATTCAGCGCTTCCAAGGTTTAGAGCCCCTGCGCACGTCCTCGGCAGGCGACTCGCCGCCGGAAGGCTGAGCGAGTCATGCGTCTGGGCATGGGTCCCGTGCTGCGCGAGCTGCTGGCTCGCGACTGGCGCGAGCGCTATCAGGGCAGCGTCTTGGGCGTGGCGTGGCTGGGCCTGCTGCCCTTAGCGCAGCTGGCGGTGCTGGCCTTTGTGTTCGGCACCTTGCTGCCGGCGCGCGCGGCCAGTGGGGCACTGTCCTATCCGGTGTTTCTTGCGCTGGGCCTGTTTCCGTGGCTGCTGTTCGCTAATGCGGTCAATCGCGGCGTCACTGCCTACCTCGATAACGCCGGCCTCATTACCCGGGTGCCTCTGCCGCCCTCGCTCTACGTGCATGCGCGGGTCTTGGGTAGCGTGCTGGTGGATGTCGGCGGGTTTCTGGTTGTTCTTCTGGTGCTGCTGATCTTCGGCCTGCGCCCGGATGGCATCGGCCTCGTGGCAGCGGCCGCAGGGCTTGGCGTGCTGGCGATTATGGCCTTGGCGCTGGCGCGCATCGCGGCCCTACTGCAGGTCTTCGTGCGCGACCTAGCCGCGGTGGTGGGGCAACTCACGGGACTCGGATTCTTCTTAGCGCCCGTGCTTTACGAGCGCAGCCAGCTTCCCGATGCCGTGGCCGCCGCGCTGGGCTGGAACCCGGTGGTGGCACCGCTCGAAGCCATTCGCCATGGGTTGGCGCGGCAGGGCGACATCCCTTGGGAGACGCTCGGCGTTTCGGCACTGGTGGCGGTCGTATTGCTGATGGCGTCGATCGGCCTACAGCGCCGTGCTGGCCGGCATCTGGAGGACTTTTTGTGAGCGCGACGGTGCCGCTGGTGAAGGTGAGCGGGCTCTCCAAGCGCTACCCCGTGGTCGGCGCGCGTGGCGACCGGCTCGCCGTGCTGGGGCGTTTGCTGCTGGGGCGTGCACCGCATCGCGAAGTGTCGGTGCTCTCGGGCATCGACCTCAGCGTGCATCGCGGTCAATCGCTGGCCATCATCGGCGAGAACGGCGCGGGCAAATCCACTTTGCTGAAGCTCATCACCGGCACGCTTACGCCGTCTGATGGGCAGGTGACGCGGCAGGGCCGCATTGGCGCCCTGCTGGAACTGGGTGCCGGCTTCCATCCCGAGTACAGCGGCCGCGACAACGTGCGCATGGCGGCGGCCATACATGGCTTATCCGGCGACGCACTGGCCGCCAAGCTGCCCGAGATTGAGGCCTTCGCCGAAATCGGTCGTTACTTCGACGAGCCGGTGAAGCACTACAGCAGCGGCATGGTGGTGCGTCTTGGCTTTGCGGTAATTGCGGCCACCCGTCCGGATCTGCTGATTACCGATGAAGTTTTGGCCGTCGGCGACGAGCGCTTCCAAAAAAAATGCGTACGCTGGATTGATCAGTATTTGGCCGACGGCGGCACGCTTTTGCTGGTGTCGCACAGCCTGTATCACGTGCAGAAATTGTGTCGGCAAGCGATTTGGCTGAAGGACGGCCGCATCGCGGCTTCCGGTGACGCCTTCGACGTCACTCAGCGTTATCAGGCCTGGCTGGAGCAGCGCGATGCGCTGGAGCGAGAGGCCGCCGTAAGCGCCAGCAGCAGCGGTGATTACTGGATCGAATCCATCGAGGTTGACGCCCGCGATTTGGGTGGCGATGGCGGCCAGCTTAGCGTCACGCTTCGCGCTCGCAGCAAGCACGGCGACATGCCGCATTTATTGGTGGGCTTGTCGCGAGTGGACGGCACGCCGATCTATGGGACCGGAACCGAGATTGACGGGCAGGGCCCGTGGCCCGACGCCGAGCCCGGGACTGCTAGCGCGCGACTCGTCATCGACGGCCTGCGCTTATTGCCCGGCGACTACCGCATTCGCGCACACGCCATGGACCCCGAGGCGCTGCGCACCTTCGATACCGTCGAGCGGCAGTTCACCGTCAGTGGCAGCAGCCGAGAGTTCGGTCTGGTGGGGTTGCCGCATCGCTGGGAGGCTCTGAAATGAAGCGCGCCGCCCTGCCTGTGGTGATCGTTCCGGTGTTTAACGCGCTCGAGGCGCTAGATGCCTGCTTGGCCGCCTTAGACCGCAGCCTGCCGGCGAAAGCACGCGTGCACATTGCTGACGATGCCTCCACCGACCCGCGCATCGCGCCGCTGATCGCCGACTGGCAGCAGCGTTCCGCGCTGGCGGTGAGCGTGGTGCGTCGCGAACGCAATAAGGGCTTCCCCGGAAACTGCAACGCGGCCTTCGTCGAAACCGGCGAGGCCGACGTGGTGCTGCTGAACTCAGACACCGAGCCGGCTGGCGATTGGTTGTCACGCTTGGTGGCCTGCGCCGACAGTGATTCGCGGATTGCCAGCGCGACGCCTTGGAGCAACAACGGCGAGATCGTTTCGTTCCCGAATTTCGTGTCGCCGAATCCACTGCCCGACGACGCCGAGGCCTTGGCTCGTGCCGCTGCGTGCCTAACGCCGGTAAGGCCGGCCTTGCC
>JBBQIA010000278.1:0-3348 GCA_038324485.1 Lysobacterales bacterium | reverse complement strand
AACGCCGTTCCAGCGCATAGGGTGCTGAGCAAGACCAGTGACCTCAGCAATGAGCGGAAGACTAAGTGACCAGTGCCTGCCGAGCAGCGCTCAGCTTTCTTTAAAGGGACGGAATCGCGCGCGCGAGGGGGGGGATAACTTCACAGCTCACTCCATGATTAGGTTGGAAATACGCAGTCATCACGACCGCAAGAAAAACCTATCACGTCATTGATTCAACAAATCACAATATCGGGATCCACTGCAACACGACATTAGCCGCGGCCTCACCGAACCTCAAACGCCCGCAAGCCCGCACTCTCGCCGCTCATCAGCACTTCCACCTCGTAGCGACCCGGCGTCCAGCCGCCTTCGGGGGTGTGGCTGAAGGTGTGCACGGCGGGGCCGGCGGCGGTGATCGCGCGTTCGTCGACGGCCACGTCTTTGCCGTCGGCATCGCGCCAGCGGACGGTGAGCATGACGGCTTCCGCTTCGCCGACGGTGACCACGCTGACGTGCACCGTGTCGCTGCGCCGAGCGCGCTCGACCGTTTGGGCGACGCGGCCATCGCCGTCGAGGGCCACGCCCAATTCCAAGGCCACGGCTTCCAAGCTGCCCTGCGGCAGAACGTCAACCGGCTCGGGCGCGTTGTTGACTGCCGCATCCGCGCTGAGCGCAGCCGGCGGGGCGGCGGATTCAGCAGGCGGGGCCTCGCTGCCGCAGGCGGACAGCAACAGGGCCGACAACAACACGGCTGAGGCGATCACTGCGCGCAGTGGTACCGAGGGCCGCGAGGCCGGACAAAAGCGGGGGGCGGTCATCGGGTCGATCCAGCAGAGCGGCTACTGCCGCGACAGGCGCAGATTGTCCGGCATCGAGGCGCCGGGCAAGGCCCGGAACGGATTGATGTCTAAACCGCCGCGACGCGTGAAGCGCGCATACACCGACAGCTTCACTGGCGCACAGCGCTCGCGCAGATCAAGAAACATGCGCTCAACGCAGGCTTCGTGGAAATCCGAATGCGTGCGAAAACTGCACAGGTAGCGCAGCAGCCCCGCGCGGTCGATGCGCGGGCCGGTGTAGCTGATCTGCACGCTCGCCCAGTCCGGCTGGCCGGTAACCGGGCAATTCGAGCGAAACAAATGCGACACCAGCGTCTCGTCCACCGGGTCGGAGTCGTCCGCCTTCAGCAGTTCGGGCATCGGCGGGCCGTAATGCTCGATGGTGATGGCCACGCCGTCGATCAGCTCGCCGGGCAGCACGCTCACCGGAAAAGCCTGCGGCGAGGTCGGGGCAATCAGGCTGACGGCCACGGGTGCGCCCGCAGCGGCGGCAAGGTCCGCCATCAGCTGCGAACGCAGCGCGTCGGTGCTGGCCATTCGCTCTTGCGAAAACGAATTCAGATAGAGCTTAAAGCTCTTTGATTCGATGAGATTGGGCGACGTGGCGGGCACGCGCACTTCAGCCAGCGCGACCTGCGGCTTGCCGCGCACGTCCAGCCAGCTGAGTTCATAGGCATTCCACAAATCGACGCCGACGAAGGGCAAGGCCTCATCTAGGCCCAGTCGAGAACGGGCCTCGCTGCGCGGAATGGGAAACAGGAGGCTGGCGTCATACGCCGACGGGTAGGCGACGCTCGTGCCGAGCGTAGAGGCTTCAGGGGTATTCATTTGGCGCGAATGGTAACGCCTGCGAGCATGGCGGCGAGCAGGCTGGCGACCACGGTCCACAGCAGATAGCGGAAGTCGGCGGCAGGAGCCAGCGCGAACAGCGGCAGGGCCATGCCCCAGGACGATGCGGCCAAAGCCAGCGGCAGCCCCAAACGCCGGCGCCAGGCCACGGCCGTAACGGCAAAGGCCAGCAGCAGATACAGCCAGCCCATGAAGAACGGGCCGTCGACGCGTGCGTGCCAAAACGCCACCAGCGTTTCGCGGACGCTGGAGGGCGCCATCGTCAGCGGCGGGTTGTCCTGAAACGGCATGAGGTCGGGCATCAGCACAGCCGAATCGGGCAACTCGGCGTTGCGCAGGCCAAACAGGTAGCTCGACACCCGCGCACGATGTCGCCACCACGCCGCGCTTTCAAAGGGCAGCGCCAGCCACGTGCGGCGCAAATCAGCGAGGTCGGCCGGGGCCACCTCCAGTTCGTAATAAAACTGGATCGTGCCGGTGGCGAAGCTCGGGACGTTGACCTGCGGACGGAAGTCGCGGGCCAGATCATCCACCGTCGCGCCGGACTTCAAAAACACCGGCGGAATGCGCATCTCGCCGGTGTCGATGGAGATGGCGGCCAAGTCCCAGAGCGGGAGAACGGGCCAGATCGTCAGCGACTTCACGTTGCCGAGCCGATCCGGCAAGGCCATCAGGCCCAGCATCAGCGGCAGGCTGACGAGCGCCAGCATGAAGCGAACGCGTGCGCGACCCGAGGATGGCTGTTGCGCGTCGGGCATGGACGCTCGGGGCGCGGTGCGTTCGGCGACGGAAACCGGCACGGCATACACCTGCCACGCCAGCCACGCCCAGAGAGGGAGCAGCGCAGGCAGTGCGTTGAAGCGCAGAGAGCCGGCCAAAGCCAGCGCCAGCAGGGCAAACACCCGCCAGCGCCATGCCGGCATGCGCTGCTCGCGCAGCAGCGCACCGACCGCCCAAAGCAGGGCGCCGACCATCCACAAATCCTTCCAGACCTGCGGCTGCAGCGCGAAAAACGCGGGCCACAGCCCGATGCCCAGCAGCACGCCCAGCTTCGCGGGTGTTCGCAGCGGCAGGGCCGTCACCACGAAGGCGAGCCCGCCCCAAATCAGCGCCAGCTGCAGAGCGAAAAAACCCTGCGGATCGGGCAGCAGCGCGGCGCTGGCCTGCCACAGCCGCACCATCGCGATGGGGTGAGAGGTGTCCAAGTTGCCGGTGCGCGCCATCCACCATTGATGCGCGCTGTCGAAGGTGAAATAGCCGGGCTGAAAAAGAAGAAAGATCGCCAAGGCGCAGGCGGCGGCGACGCACCACGGCAATCGCTTCACGGCCGATGCGCCCGCGCGAGGTATTCCGTGCTGCGCATTTCAATCAGGCGCGACACGCAGCGCTCGAACTCGACGCGCAGCTTGAAACCGCGATACAGGCCCTGCGGCTGCGCGGCTGAGGTCGCCACGAGATTCACGTTGCGGTCGTAGAGCTCATCAATGAGATGCACGAAGCGTCGCGGTGCGTCGGTGGCCTCGTCGTTGAAGGTCGGCACGCCGGACAGCAGCAGCGTGTGGTGCTCGCTGGCGATCTCGATGTAGTCGGCCGCCGAACGCGGGCCTTCGCACAGGGCTTCAAAGTCGAACCACGCCACGCCGTCGCCGAGTGCGCGGGCCGGGATGTCGCGGCCATT
>JBBQIA010000277.1:0-3361 GCA_038324485.1 Lysobacterales bacterium | reverse complement strand
CGCGCGGTGTTCACCAGCGGCGCCGACACGCATCCCTACATTCGTCCTTTCGGCGCGCAGTTGTTTCTGAGCGCCAACCCAGCCAGCGTGCGCAGCGCCTTGGAGCATGGCGTGGCGGCGGCCACGATTCTTCCCGCCGGTCGGCCGCCCATCGAGCGCCATCCGCAGCTGCGCATTGCTTTTGATGGCGACGCGGTGATCTTCGGCGATGAAAGCGAACGCGTCTCGCGTGACGAGGGCTTGGAAGCCTTTCATCAGAACGAGACCGCACGCGCCTTGGAGCCGCTTTCTGGCGGCCCGTTTCGCGGTTTTCTTTCAGCGCTGCACACGCTTCAGGAAGCGCTGCCTTCGGAAGATCCGCCCATCCGCATTGCCTTGGTGACCGCCCGTTCGGCGCCGGCGCACAAACGCGTCATTTTGACCCTGCGCGAGTGGGGCATTCGACTGGATGAGGCGCTGTTCCTTGGCGGGCGGCCGAAAGGCCCCTTCCTCGACACCTTCGGCGCCGACATGTTTTTCGACGATTCGATGCACAACATCGAAAGCGCGATGCAGCACGTGTTGGCCGGCCATGTGCCGCACGGCGTCTCGAACGAATGAGTGGAGCGCCGACGGTCGGCGTGATTTTTTTTACCTTTTTGAAACTTGGGATGCTCGGTTTCGGAGGGCCAATGGTTCACTTGGCCTTGTTTCGCCTTCGCTTCGTCGAGCAACTGCGTTGGATCGATGCCGGCACTTTTGATTCATTAGCCTCAATGGCTCAGGTCATACCGGGGCCGTCCAGCAGCCAAGTTGGCTTCGCTCTAGGCGCACGCTGGCAGGGTTTTTTCGGCGGAGCAGCGGCGTTTTTCGGCTTTACGCTGCCCTCGGCTGTGATCATGGGCGCGCTCGGGCTTGGCGTTCGCAGCGACCTGCTTGCGTCTCCTTTCGCGCAAAGCGTGCTCCGCGGTTTCTTACTCTTCGCTCTTGCCTGCTTGGGCCACGCCCTCTGGTCTATGGGGAGTCGATTCAGAAAAAGTGCGACTCCATGGCTGGCGGCGGTATCTGTTGCTGTCGTCGCGTTGGTCGTGGGTGGGCCGCTGATCGGCGCACTTCTGTTGCTGCTCGGCCTCTATGGTGCAAGTCGACGCACGCGTGTCGATCTTGTGGTGGTGCCCGGCCAAAACATTGCGTCGCGGCGGAGCGTTTTTGCCACGGTGGCATCAACACTCATCGTCGTTGCCGTGGCAATAACTTTCGCTCCTGGTCTTGCAGAGCAACTTCGTTCAAACGCGGTGCTGACGGTCGCCGTGGGGCATTTTCAGGCAGGTGCGCTGGTTTTCGGTGGTGGGCATGTGGTGATGCCCTTATTGAAAGGCTTTGTGGTTAGCCCTGGTCTTGTCGATCCAGTCACGTTTGCGATCGGCTATGGGGCGGCGCAAGCGATCCCCGGGCCGATGTTCACGTTTGCCGCGTTTCTCGGCGCTGCTGCAGTCCCGGGACCGTGGGCCGTCGCTTCCGCTCTGCTGTCCCTGTTTGCGATATTCCTGCCGGGATTGACGTTCATTTTGGCGGCGCAGGGTGCGGTCGACGCTTTAGCGAAGAGGCCGTGGTTTAGCGGAGCAATCGAGATGCTTAACGCGGGAGTGCTTGGGTTGCTTGCGGCCGCATTGATTCAACTTGGCATGAGCCTTGATCTTCACTATGCCGACGCCCTCGTTTTACTGGTCGCGGTGGTGATGATTCAACGGAGCCCGCGCGGATCACTCTGGGCATGCTGCGCCTGTGTTGCTTACGCGTTGGCCCGTGCGCTGACTTCTTTTTGAGAGGGCCGCTGCGATGCATGAAGCCAAAGGGCTGCAAGGCAGCAAAGGGCTCCGCCCAAAAACGCCGCATGACCGCCTCGCCACTCCCACAGTCCGGCTGCCATCAAGGCACCGATGACGCCACCCAAGCCAGACGAAAATCCATAGAGCAGGCCTTGGCCGGCGCTGCCGTCGCGGCCGGGAAACAGCTGCGCCATGCGCTGCATCAAGCAGGCATGAAACAGCGCAAAGCCCAATGCATGCGTGAGTTGGGCGGCCAGCATGAGCGGCATCGAGCCGCCCGCCATCGCAACGACCGTCCAGCGTAGAACGGTGATCGCGAGGCAGAGGGTGATGAGCTTGGCGATGCCATGGCGCGCAATCAGCCGGGGCGCCCACCAAAACAACAGGATTTCGGCAAAGATGCCGGTGGCCCAAAGCAGGCCCACGGCCGCGCCGCTGTGGCCTTCTGCCTTCATATGCAAGGTGTAGAAGACATAAAACGCGCCGAATCCGGCCTGCACCAGCAGGGCCAAAGAAAGGAGCGGGCGAACGCCGGGGCGCATCCATAGCGACATCAGGGATGGGCGGTCATCGGTACTGGTGGCGGTGCGCGGCGGGTCGGCATGAAAGGGCCAGGCAGCCCAGATCATCAGCGCAAACCACGGCAGAGTCGCGCCGACAAACCAGCGCTCGCCGTAGGCATCCAGCAGCGCGCCATAGCTGCCGGCCACAACCAAAAAACCCAGCGAGCCCCAGACGCGGAGACGGCCGTAGAGCGCAGCGCGCCCCTCGATGGCGGCCAGCGTCATCGCTTCAAACTGCGGCATCACCGCGTTGTAGAACAGGCCGAAGAACAGCATGGCGGCATAAAGCTGCAGGATCGTGGTCACGCTGCCGAAGGACGCGAAGCCCAGTCCGGCCAACGCACAGCCACCCAGCAGCCAGCGCCCCGGCCATCTTGCCGTGGCCACGGCCCGCGCCCACAGCGGCGGCGCAACGATGCGCGAGCCGTACCAGATCGCCAGCATGCCGCCGGCCACCAGGCCGCTAAAGCCGAGGTGTTCGACGAAACGAGCGACGTAGGGCGTGTAGGCGCCCAGCGCGGCGTAAAAGCAGAAGTAGAAAATAGCGTAGCGACGCAGCGGCGACGTCATCGGCTGGGGGGAGATCACTCGATGCCCAGTTCAGCGCCCAAGCGAGCGCGCCACGCTTTCAAATCCTCGAGCGCAGCGCCATGGCCTTCCTTGCTGGCGCGTTCTTCGGCATCCGGCCATTCGGCATCGAAGGCCGCCACGCTGCCGTCGGCGCGCGCGTCACCCAGTACGAGTCGATCGCGACGCAGCGTTTGCCAAGCCTCGCGCTGGTCGGGGCTGAGGCTGTGCGGCCAATTGCGCGCCTGATAGCGAAATAACAGGGCCTTCAGGCGAGTGTCCTGGAGTTCGTCGGAAAAACGGGGCAGCTCAGCCGCTGCGGCGCTGCGAATGCGCGGGAACCAGCGCTTGTCGGCGTCGCTGACAAAGCCGCCATAGAGATCGCCATCGGGGTCGGCCGGCCCGAAGTCGCGCTCCCGCGCG
>JBBQIA010000276.1:0-3361 GCA_038324485.1 Lysobacterales bacterium | reverse complement strand
CGAATCCAAACGGAAGGACCAACATCGGAATCCAGCTTTCGATTCCCGCGATGAAGGGCAGCGGAAACTCGCGCTCCGACTGCATCAGCCCCCAGCCAAGCCAGGACGCCCAGCCACATAGGCCAGCCGCCGCGGTCGAGGTTAGGGCGTGGACGGGCCAGCGCAAGTTTTCTGGAAGAAGTCGCGGCACCGCATCGATGGCGATGTGACGCTGCTGCCGGGCCGCGCCCAGCGCGCCCAGCATGGCCAGCCACAGTACGCCGGCACGGCTCAAGGGTTCGGCCCATGAGAAGCCTTCGTTGAAGCCCACGCGCAAGACGATCTGCATGACCGCAAGGCCTAGCAGCGCGAATAGCGCCAAGGCCAGCAGCGCGTCTTCTGCGCGATGCAGGGCGTTCAAGGCGCGGCGGAACGCCCCTTGGCTCAAGGCGTCTCGCCGGTCGCGGGTGCTGCAGCCTTCGCCTCACGGATGGCCGTCAACACCGCTGTGCTGATTCCGCCGTCCGCTTCCATCTTCGCGACTACGCGCTCGCCCACGGCGCGGAAGTAGGCCACATCCGCCGCAGTCGGGGTCACTACGACGAGGCCTTGCTTCTTCATCGCCGCCAGCGCCGACTCATCGTCACGGCGAATGGTCGCGTCCACTCGGGCTGCGGCGCGCTTGAAGATGGCATCGACGACGGCCTGATCGGTCGCACTGATGCGCGACCACGCCCTTTGATCGACAACGATGAAGCCGACGACATACGCCAGCGGCAGGTCGTACAGCGTTTTAATCTTGCCGTGCCATTGCAGCGCAACAGCGCCGGCGGGCGTGTTCGCCACCATGTCGACCATGCCGGTTTGCAGGCTGGTAAACACATCGCCTATGGGCAGGGGAATGGGGCTGGCGCCGCCCTCGCGAAAGGTCACTTCGGCGATGGAGTCATTCTGCGGCACCCAGAGTTTGGCGCGCTTGACGTCATCGATGCCGGTCATCGGCTTCGTGCTCATCAAGTAGGCAAAGCCAATGCTGGAAGCGCCGAGCATGTGGAAGCCGCGGTCTGCAAAGCCGCGAGCGAGCATCGGGTCCACGCGCGGGCGAACGCGATCCACGTCTTGCCAGCCCGAAAAAATAAACGGGAGGGTGTAAGCCGGTGCGTCTGGGTAGACCAAGGACAATTCACTGGACGTCAGCACGCCGCCCTGCAGCTGCGCGCCCTGACGAATGCGGCGGATTACCGCCTGATCGTTGCCCATCACGCCGCCCGGGAAGTAGCGCATCTCGACGCGCCCTTGGGTGGCCGTCTTGACCTCTTCCGCGGCGGTGCGCAATTCGCGCATCCACGGCGAACCATCGGGTGCCAGGGTGGCTAGACGCAGGGTTTGGGTTTGGGCTTCCGAGGCCGGCGTCACCGAGGCAGCAAGCAGCGCAGTGAGCAGCAGGAGGATCGAACGAATCATTGGGGGGCCTTTAGAAATAATCTTTGCCGCTGGCCAGCAGGGCGACGGCGCGCTGCTGGGCCAGAGTGTTCATGAGCGTGTAGCCGGGAGCGCGAGGCTCGGCCGCGATGACTTCTTCCAGAAGGCGGTCGTGCAGGGCCTGATCGAACACCAGCCGCGCATACGATTCCGCCATCATGGTTTTAGCGAACAGATTGCGCCCTTCCGAGAGATCAATCGCCTGCTGAAAGTAAGCCCTGCCCTGCTCCGGCTGTCCGCCCACGGCTGCGGGACGCAGCGAGTTCAGTACGCCCAAGTAGACCAGCGGCAGGCCGCCGTCGTAGCCCGAATCAATGGCGATCACGCGGGCTAGCAGAGCTTCGACCTTCGGCAGGTCGGCCACGGCAGCCCAGTCGTCGCGGTTCGCTTGAATTTGCCCGGCCCATGCGGCGGCAAGGCCGTAGTAGATCGCCAGATGCCGATCGTCGGCCTCCGACAAGGCCCCGGCGAAGTCATCCGGATTGCCGCTGAGCGTCGCGCACAGCTCCGGCAGCTCGATGCAGGCGGCGCGCTGTGCCATCGCAAGCGCTTTGTTTGAGAGGCGGCGGGCGCGATCGGCGTCGTCACCGGTGAAATTCCCCGCGTAAGCGCCATTGAGCTTGGCGGCCGCCATGAGGGTGCCGACGTTATCCGGGTCGCCTTCGAGCAGGCCATCCAGCAGCAGCAGGTAGGCCGGCAGGCCATCGCGCACGGTGGCGGGGTCATCCGCGTTCAGAACCGCTGCGCCGAGGTTGTCCGCGAGCCGCGTGGTGGCCTTGTCGACGATCGACGCGCAGCCGCTCATCAACACAGCCAGCGCGACCAAAATGGCGGCGCGGCGCAGGCGTCGAAATGAAGGGGTTTGAGGAGACATGGGGCAAAGCCTAGCGCGCATCGGTGTAAATGCCGTGACCGGGCTGGTCGGCGGCATCAGCCGCTTCAATCGTGTTTTGCATGAGGGTGGCGACGGTCATCGGTCCGACGCCGCCGGGCACCGGCGTAATCCAACTTGCTCGCTCACGAGCTGCGTCGAAACCCACGTCGCCGACCAAACGCCCGTCGTCCATTCTGTTGATCCCGACGTCGATTACCACCGCGCCAGGCTTCACCCATTCGCCCGGCACGATGTCTGGACGCCCGACGGCGACGACCAAAATGTCGGCCTGCTCCACCTGTCGCTGCAGCACGTCGCGCGGGGTGAACTTATGGCAAGCCGTCACCGTGCAGCCTGCGATCATGAGCTCCAGCACCATCGGACGTCCCACATGGTTACTAACGCCCACCACCACCGCGTTGGCGCCGCGCACGGGACGGTCGGTGTAGCCCAGCAGGGTCGTGATACCGCGCGGCGTGCAGGGACGGAGCCCAAACTGACGCAGCACAAGATGGCCGACGTTCTCCGGGTGGAATCCGTCAACGTCCTTCCGCGGATCGATACGCTCAATGATGTTGCGACCGTCACGCCCACCGGGCAGCGGGAGCTGCAGAAGGATGCCGTGCACGCGTGGATCGGCGTTCAATCGCCCGATCAAGGCCATCAGATCGGCGTCGCTCGTGTCCGCGGGCAAATCGTAGTCGAAGGCCTCGATGCCGACCTTGATGCAGGCCCGTCGCTTGTTGCGGACATACACCGCGGACGCCGCATCGTCACCGATCAGCACGACTGCAAGACCGGGGCGCGACTGACCCGCCGCGAGCCTTGCCGCGACACGGGCGGCAAGGTCGTCGAGCAAGCGTTCGGCAATGCCTTTGCCATCAAGCAGGCGCGCACTCATCGAAAGGATCGTTCCACGCGGATAAGCGCGGGATTATCGCACGCAGGCCGGCGAGATCAGCGATGCGCGCAAAAGGCGGCGATGGCCTCGTAGCCCGCGAACGTCGCGGCTGCCCCGCACTCGGG
>JBBQIA010000275.1:0-3361 GCA_038324485.1 Lysobacterales bacterium | reverse complement strand
GATACCGACGTCGCTGTCCGGAAGAAGGCCAATCATTCCGCGATACCCCTGCACCGCACCTGCGTGGTAAACGAGGGCCGAACCCGAGTAGTCGAAGACGCGCCAGCCTGTCCCGTAGTGCGCGTTACGAAGGCGCGTGCGGCGCCATGGCGAACCATTCAATTGATCCGCGGTGCGCACTAGTGGTGCGTGGATGTCAGCAAGGAGGGCTGGCGACAGCACTTCGGGGCGATGCCCTAGCTGCGCTTTGGCCCACGCAGCCATGTCGGTGACTGACGCGTTGACGCCCGCAGCGGGCGGAACTCGGTAGTAATTTTCTTTGGCGCGAACCGCCACCCAGCCGCCGCGACCGCGCACGTGTGGACGCGCCCAGCGATTGCTGCTCTCTAGGCCATCGCGGCCAAAGGTGGCGCTTTCCATGCCGAGCGGGGCGAACAAGCGCTGTTCCACTTGGCGCGTATAGAAATCACC
This sequence comes from Lysobacterales bacterium, assembly GCA_038324485.1. Lineage (GTDB taxonomy): Bacteria > Pseudomonadota > Gammaproteobacteria > Xanthomonadales > Xanthomonadaceae > Silanimonas. The sequence goes on along the minus strand of JBBQIA010000275.1, from coordinate 2,890 downwards.
CGTCACCGCGAAAACCACGTCGCCGATCAGACTGAAGGCCACGTTCTGGTAGCCGAAGCATTCGCCGGGCGCGCAAAGCAAAGGCGCGTCAGCGAGTCGCGCTGCCAGCAGCGGATAGGGCGTATCGCCTTCTAAATCGCGATCGAAGGTGTGGTACTTCAAGCCCAGGCGATGAGCGAGGACGTCCCTCACGGTGAGCTGCGCAGATCCCGCCGCATCGGCCAACTGGAATGTCGGCAATTGCTGATTCAGCGGCATGTCCCAGCGAAGCATGCCGTCTTCGACCAAGACGCCCGCAAGGGTTCCAGCAAAGGCTTTCGATAATGAGGCGGTGCGAAAGACGGTGCGCTCGTTGATGCGCTCGCCGGGGCGCCCGCCGGTGTAGCCATAGCCCTTGGCCAGAACCGTTCGGTCGCCTTGGACGATGGTGATCGCCAAGCCCGGAACGCCGCGCGCGATGATGCCGCGGGCCAAGGTGTCTATTTCGGCAGCGACCTCGTCCACGCGTTTGTCCGACAGGGTCTGGCTGGGCGCTGGAGCCGGCGTGGCAAGGCGCGCAGGCGCTGCGGCCGTCGGAGAACAGAAGGCGGGCGCCGCAAACGCGGCGAAGAGGGCGGCCATAAGCAGCGGGGTCTGGAGCTTGCGAGAACGCATGGGCAACGTATGCTGGAAGTGCGCCAATTCTAGCGCCTCGGCCAGCCGGCCTTGTTCAAGGAGTGTTTGCCAATGTTCCTGTTCATGCTTGTGGTGTTTGGTCTCGCCGGGGCCGTCGTCTTGTGGGGCGTTGGTGTGTACAACGGCCTCGTGACTGCACGGAACGCGTTCAGCAATGCGTTCGCGCAGATCGACGTGCAGCTGCGCCGCCGCTACGACCTGATTCCCAACTTGGTCGAAACCGCTAAGGCCTACCTGTCCCACGAGCGCGAGACGCTGGAGGCGGTGACGCGGGCGAGGAACGTAGCTTTGGCCGGGCTTGATGCCGCCAAAGCAGCGCCCGGTGATGGGGCGGCGATGGCTCAGCTTGCCGGCGCCGAAGGGCAGCTTGCCGGCGCCCTGTCGCGCCTGTTGGTGACCGTCGAAGCCTACCCGGACCTCAAAGCCAGCACGAACATGCAGCAGCTTTCGGAAGAGTTGACCTCGACCGAGAACCGCGTGGCTTTTGCGCGGCAGGCGTACAACGATGCGGTGATGTCGTACAACAACCGGCGCGAGATGTTTCCGAACAGCGTGATCGCAGGGCAGTTCAATTTCCGTGCGGCGGCCCTGCTCGAAATCGGCGAGTCCGAGGCTCAGGTCCGCGACGCACCGCGCGTCCAGTTCTAAGCGCCCATGGATCTCTTTGCACGCCAAGAGGCGGTGCGCCGCCGCTCGCGGCGGCTTGTCATGCTGTTCGGGCTGGCGGTGCTCGGCATCGTGCTCGCCGTCAATTTGGTGATTGCTTTGGCTTTTGCGGTGGTGCCGCTGGGCACGGGTTCGCATCCGCTGGCTTTTGTGTTCGCGACCTTAGCCACGCTCATCGTCATTGGCGGCGCCAGCGTGTATCGCAGCATGTCCTTACGCAAAGGCGGCGCGTCGGTGGCCGCCGCCATGGGGGGCAGCTTCGTGCCGCCCGATACCCACGACCCCGGCCTGCGCCGTCTGCGCAACGTCGTCGAAGAAATGGCGATCGCTGCCGGGGCGTCGGTGCCCCACGTTTTCGTTCTTGAAGACGAGCCGCGCATCAATGCCTTCGCAGCCGGCTTCGGCGGGCCAGATGCCGCCATCGCCGTGACGCGTGGCGCGCTCGACCGACTGAATCGCGCCGAGCTGCAGGGCGTCGTAGCCCACGAGTTCGGGCACATCGTCAACGGCGACATCCGCCTCAACCTGCGACTCGTCGGCGTCCTGTTTGGCATCGTGGTGCTGGGCATCGTGGGACGCCACTTGATGAGCGCCCGTTCGGGCCGCGTCGGTCGGCGCGAGGGCGGCGGGCTCGTGTTCTTGGGCTTGGCGCTGGTCATCATCGGCGCCATCGGTCAGTGGTTTGCGCGGATGATCAAATCCAGCATCAGCCGTCAGCGCGAATTTTTGGCCGATGCCTCGGCCGTGCAGTACACCCGCGATGCCGATGGGCTGGTCGGCGCGTTCTGCAAGATTGCCGGGGTGGACGGCCAAGGCCGATTGCTGGCGCCCGAAGCCGAAGAAATCAGCCACATGCTGTTTGAAGATGGCCTTGGCCTGTCCGGCTTGATGGCGACGCATCCGCCCTTGCTGGCGCGGATTCAGGCGATCCGTCCTAGCTTCAAGCCAGCACAGTTTGATCAAGCCGTCGCGCGCCGCGAGTTGCCGCCGCCGTCCGGCATGGCGGAAGACCACGCTTTGGCGCTTGCGGCCGTGCCGGCACTGCCGCCCGAATCGACCGAAATGCGCATTTCTCCGGCGGCCATCGCCGAGGGCATAGGCGGTTGGCGGCCTGAAGATGTTCACCGTGCGCAGGCGATCACCGCCGCGATCCCCGAGGTGCTTGATCGCGCCGCCCGCGATCGCGAAGAAGCCATGCCCTTGTTGTTCGGCTTGCTGCTGTCGCCGCAGCCCGACGTGCAGAAAAGCCAGCGCTTCGAGCTGAAGGCGCGCATGGGCGACCGCATGGTCGACCAGACCGCCGATTACGCTGAACGCGTGCATGGCTTGCACGCCGCCCTTCGCCTGCCGGTGGCCATGCTTGCCCTGTCGACCCTCAAGCGGCGCTCGCGCGGCGACGTGGAGGCCGTTGCCGACGTCTGTACGGCGCTGTCTCACGCCGATGGCCGCATCTGCTTGATGGAATACGGTTTGGCCCAGCTGCTGCGCATTGAGCTGGAGGATTCTGTCGACCCTTCAGGTCCTTGGCGTCGCCCCAGCCGCAAGCTGT
>JBBQIA010000274.1:0-3395 GCA_038324485.1 Lysobacterales bacterium | reverse complement strand
CCGCACGCGACAGGGTGCGAACGACTTCCGCGCACTGCTCGGCGCCGGTGCAGGTGTTGCCTCCATCCAGCGCTTCGGTGACTTCGGGACGGAAGCCCGTGAGGTCACCGTGGCCGCCGATGATCGACATCATTCGACCTGCCGACAGCACGCGTGGGCCCGGCACATCGCCATCGCGGATGGCGTCGCGCAGGGCGTAACCGGCCGAACCCGGTGCGCCAAGGTCTCGCACGGTCGTGAAGCCCGCCTGCACCGTGCGAAGCGCATTGCGCACGCCGGTGGCGGTGGCGCGTTCTGGCGTTGTCGTAGTGACGGCCCAAAACGCCGGCGCTGGGTTTGACGTGAGGTGGACGTGGCTATCGATCAGGCCCGGAAGCAGCACGCGAGACGCATCAAAACTTTCCTCGTGGGCGATGGTTTCGCCTTCGGCTAAGGCCACCGTCGCATCGCTGCCGGGCAGCACGCTGCGGATGCGGTCGCCCGCGATCACGATGGTGGCCGCGCTGATGCGCCCGTCTGCGGGATCAAGAATCACCTGCGGTGCGCGGATGACCGTAATCGCCTTGCCGTTGGCGCTGGCTTGCGCCACGGCATCAGCGCTGGCGAGCGGCAGGGCCATCAGCAGGGAAAGGGCGAGCGGCAGACGAGCAAGAGGTCGCATCGATGAGCATCCGTTGAGATAAGAACGCGACTTTGCCACGCAGGCGAGCGTCGCGCCCTAGAGCCTTCACGCGGCGTGCGCGCGGCAGCGACGGCCTAAACTAGCGGTCTCTTGGATACGGGACTCGGCATGCAGCGCTCGCAGGCCCTTTTTGTTCACGGCGCTGGCGCTTGGGGCGGACAGTGGCTCATCTGGCAGCGGACGTTTGCGGCGGCGGGATGGCTCACGCAGGCGCCGGACCGCGCGCCGGTGGACACCGGAGCGGCCGCAACGCGGCTCGCTGATCACGTGGATCAGACCGTCGAGGCCATGACGGCGCTGGGCGACGGGGCCGTCGTGATTGGCGCCAGCCTCGGCGGCGTGTTGGGCCTGCTGGCGATGCAGCGGGCCTCGGCGATGACTTCGGCTGGCGTCCCGGCGGCACTGGTCTTGATCAATCCGCTGCCGCCCATGCCCTGGGCCGCGCAGTTGCCCGCTTCGACGCTCCAGCTCGAGGCCGCGCTGATGCCTTGGCACTCGCAAGGGCGTTTCGACAGCACGCAGCGCGCCCTGCCGAAGGCCGGCTTCGCCGATCAACACCTCGCGTTTCGGCATTGGCGCGACGAGAGCGCTGCCCTGCTTCGCGAGGCCTACGCCGGCGTGCTCAGCACTCCGCCGTCTTGCCCGGTGCTGATCATCGCCAGCGATGAGGACACGGCCGTTCCGCCACAGGTCAGTGCCGTCATGGCCGAGGCCTGGGGCGCCAGCCTGCTGCGCGTTTCCGGCGGGCACATCGACCCGGTGATGGGTCACACGGCGGCGTCCACCGCCTCGGCGACCTTGGCCTGGCTGCGCGCGCAACCTAAATGAACGGCGAGGCGACGGTCGATGAATGCCGGAAAACGGGCTCCGCGCGATGTGCGGCTGATTAAGCCGCCGTTGACCGACAGCATCCGATTCTTCGGTCCAGCGCCGCACTTTTGCGGCTCGGAGATCGCCATGACTCGTGTGACCGCTCTCGCTGCGTCGCTTGCCGCCCTTGCCGCCGTCGCGTCCGGCGCCGCCGCTGCGCAATACGACGATCGCGCTTACGGCTCGCGCTACGACGACTCGCGCTTCGAGGCACAAGGCCCGCGCTGGGACACCGCGCGCGTGGTCAATGTCGATCCCATCCTCGCCCCCGGCGAACCCGACTACCGTCAGCAGTGCTGGCAGGAGCCGGTGCGCTACGTCAGTCGTGAAACGGTGGGCTATGAGGACCGTCGCTACGCCCGCCGCAGCGGCGTCGGCCCGGCAACCAACGCCGTGCTCGGCGGCATCGTTGGTGCGGCCGTGGGCCATCAAATTGGCGATGGCGACGGCCAGCGCGCTGCCACGGTGGCCGGCGCTCTGCTGGGCAGTGCGATTGCTCGCGACCGCTACTCAGGCGGCAATCGCTACGACGACCGCGGCTATCGCGGCGGCCGCCCGATTGAAGTGCAGCGCGAAACGGTGCGCTACGAGCAGCGCTGTGAAACCGTCGAAGTGGGTCGTCGAGAGGACCGCGTCGTCGGCTATCGAGTGAGCTACGACTACAACGGCCACCTCTACACCACACAGACGCCGTATCACCCCGGCGAATCCATTCGCGTTCGCGTGGATGTGGTGCCCGAGATCTAAGGCCCTACCAGCGCAGCAGGCCGTCGACGACGGTCTGCGTGTGCCCGCCGACCCAGATCCGTCCCGCCTCGTTGACTAGTTCGAGGCGAGCGTCGCGGCCCACTTCGCGGCCTTGGCTCACCACGTAACGCAAGCCCAAGTCTTCGGCTTGGCCGGTGACATGCAAATAGCCCGCAAGGGCCGCGTTGGCGGCCCCGGAGGCCGGGTCTTCGTAATGCCCGGTCGGAATCAGTGCGCGCACCACGAGGCCATAGTCCGCCGTCGGGCAGCGTGCAAACACGGCCAGACCCATCGCTTCATCTGGAACGGACAAGCGCGCAATACCGGCGAAGTCGGGACGCCATTCGCGCACTGCGGCTTCATCGCGCAACTCGGCGACCCACCAGCGGCGACCGCTTTCGATCAACGCACCTGCTGCGGCAGAAAGACGATCGCCGAGCAGGGCGGAAAGGACGGGGTCGGCAGCAGGGCGTCGTGCCAGCACGCGGGTTTCTGGGGCCTGCACGAACAGACGCTGCGTTGGGCCATCGCCCTCGACGCGAACCGGCAGCAGGCCCGCGCCGCACTCTTGAATCAGCTGCTGCGTGCCGTCGGTCGCCCGCTGCGGACGCGCTAGGCCGGCGGCCAACACCGCGTGCGCCGTGCCGACGCTGGGGTGGCCGGCAAAAGCCAGCTCTTTTTTCGGCGTAAAGATGCGCATGCGATAGCTGGCTTCGGCCGTCGTCGGCGGCAGCACGAAGGTGGTTTCGATGACGTTCGTCCACGCCGCAATGCGCTGCATGTCGGCGGCGTCTAGGCCTTCGGCATCCAGCACCACAGCCAAGGGATTGCCGGCCCCGGCGCGCGGCGCAAAGACGTCGAGATGCATCATTCGCCGTGCGCGACGCGGCGCGGCGCTCACCACGTCAGTTGCCCCTCGATCACGGTTTGCGTAAGCCCGCCAATCCAAACCTCGCCGTCCTCGTCCACCTCGATCGCCACCACGCCGTCGCGGCCCATTTCCCGCCCCTGCGAGCTATAGAACTGCCGGGAGGGCAGGGCGTCGTTGGCAAATAGCCAGGCCGCTACGGCGGCGTTCGCGCTGCCGGTCACCGGG
>JBBQIA010000273.1:0-3409 GCA_038324485.1 Lysobacterales bacterium | reverse complement strand
GGGCTCCAGTCGGATGTCGAATTCGAAGCGAACGGCGTCTTTCACGGTGAATCGGTAGGCCTGCATGCCGAAGTCGCGGCGGCTCACCTCTCCGCGAACGCGAATGGGGCAGGCCGCGCCGGGGGTGTCGCATTCGGCGGGACGGAGGCTGAATTCTACGGGGCGTTCGCGCCCGCGAAGACTAAGCCGACCGCGAACGGCACCGCCCACGTTCAGCCATTCGGCCGGGAAAGCCTGCGAGATGAAGCTCACCTCTGGATGCGCATCGGCGTCCAGAAAGGCCGGCGAGCGGGTGAGGCGAGCCATCCATTCGGGGCCGTCGTAGACCACGGTGTCGGCGCGAAGCCGAACGTGCACTTCGCAAAGGCCGTCGGGCTGCAAGCGAAGCTCACCTTCCAGTTCCGTGAATCGCCCTTCGGGGCGCATCGGCAGGCGAACGTCAACAATGAAGCGTGCCACCGAGGTGTCTGGCGCAATGTTGCCGCCACAGACCGCGGCCGGCACCTTAAGGCCTGTCGCTGGCACGGCAGCAGCGTGGGCACAGGACATCACGCAGGACAGCAAGAAGGCCCCAAGGAGGCCGACTTGCTCGGCCCGACGCATGGTTTACGGCCACCAAAACTGCGTCAGCGTGCCGATGCCGGGCTCAAGCGCGGCGCCAAGCGGCAGAGAAAGCACCGCAATGCCCCCTGTCGGCATTCCGCGGAAGTCGCTGGTTTGACCGCTGTGCAGCAGGGCCGCCGTCTGCTCGAAGCCCGGGTTGTGGCCAACCATCAGCACGCGGTCAACCTCGACGTTCTCGTCGAGCACGGTCATCAAGGTGCCGGGCACCGCATCAAAAATGCGCGGCTCGTAACGCACTTCGGTATAGCCCAGCACGTCCAAAACACGTTCGAGGGTTTCGCGGGTGCGTCGTGCCGGCGAACACAGCACGCGGGACGGCGTCATGGCGTGCGCTTTCAGCCACACCCCTGCGGCTTCCGCTTCGGCCAAGCCGCGCACGGAAAGCGGCCGGTCCATGTCCGCTTGTCCGGGCTGCGCCGGCTCGGCGTGGGCATGGCGCAACAGGATGAGTTCTCGCATTCGTTCGCTCCTCAGGTGTGTTTCTTGATCCAGCGGAAAATCGGCGCAAAGTCTTCTTGATGGCTTCGCATGTGTTCAGAGCGGTAGTCGTCGACGCAGCGGCCCAAGCCCGCGAGCAGTACGTAGGCCTGCGAGTCGCGCAGCTGCGCCACCAGCGGATAGGGCCAGGACTGCAGCTGTTCGATGGCCTGCTGGCTCACCGAGGTCCAGCCCTTGATGCGATTGCCGACCAGGCCCACGGCCAGCTTGCCCTTTTTTACGCGCTGAACTTGAGCCAGCGAGTTCAAAAAGGGGACGGTGGCTTCAAGGTCGATGGCCGAAGGCAGGATCGGCACTAGCACCACGTCGGCCATTTCGAGAAAGGGTTCTAGGTCGTCGGCCATCGCGCCGGCTGGGGCGTCGATCACCACGCGCTCGGCGTCTTCGGGCAGGTATTTGCGGAAGGCCCGCGAGTATCCATTGATGGGCAATACCGCGGCCGCCATGTCGGCGCGCTTCTCGCACCAGCGGGTGGACGAGGCCTGCGGGTCGGCGTCGATCAGCACGGTGGCCTTGCCGGCCACGGCGAAATGCCCGGCGAGCTGGGTGGATAGCGTGGTCTTGCCGGCTCCGCCTTTCGAGCTGGCCACGAGGATCGTTTGCATGCGCACGCTTCCCAACCTGACCTGCCCGGACTGTAGCAAGGCGCGGCAAGAGGGCAACAGGGCCATTCGACGGAGGCGGGGTCGACGCAGGACCGGCGCACTGTGCCCGCCCTTTACACTGGCGAATCCGGCCCTCAGAACCCCTCTTTCCCGCGATGCCCACTCACGACCTCAAGGACTTGGCTGCGCTCATTCGCGCGGGAACCCCGCTGATCCTGATCGAAACCGCCGAAGAGCCGCGCGTGGTCGAGATGTTCCGCCTGCTGATCGGCGAGCTGTTTCGGCCCCTGTATCGCTGGACCATCACCACCGGCTTGGTGCGCCTGGACATGGACATCGAGCACGAGGAGCGCGGCGGCTCCGACGCCAGCAGCGCCCTGCGGGCGATGGCCGAACACGACCAGCGCGGCGTGTATCTGCTGCTCGATTTCCATCCGTACTTGGGCTACGCCAGCCATCAGCGCCAGCTTCGCGAGCTAATGCAGGGCGAGCACGGCGTGCAGCACACGCTGGTGATGGTGGGCGGAAAGATCGAGCTGCCGCCGGAGCTGGAATCGCGCGCCCTGCGTTTTTCGATGCGCCTTCCGGACGAGAAAGCCCTGCGCAAAGTCGTGCGCGATGAATTCATTGCCTATGCGCGCGAGCACAGCGGCCGCCGCGTGGTGGTCGACGCCGATGCCGAGATCGCGCTGGTGCGCAACATCAAGGGCCTGTCTCTGCCGGATGCCCAGCGCATCGTGCGGCAGCTCATTTTCGATGACGGCGTGCTGGACGCCAGCGACCTGCCGCGCTTGGGCAAGCTGAAGTTCGAGCTGCTGAACAAGGGCGGCACCCTGCACTACGAGCCGGACACCACGAAATTCAGCGAGGTGGCCGGCCTACGCAAGCTGAAGCGCTGGGTCGATCAGCGCGGCGCTGGACTGCGCGGCGAGCCGCTGCCACCGGGCTTGGATTCGCCGCGCGGCATCCTGCTGCTTGGCGTGCAGGGCTGTGGCAAAAGTTTGGCGGCCAAGGCCGTGGCCGGCGGCTTTGGCGTTCCCCTGCTGCGCTTGGACTTCGGCGCGCTGTACAACAAGTATCACGGCGAAACCGAGCGCAATCTGCGCGAGTCGCTGGCCTCGGCCGAGCAGCTGTCGCCCTGCGTGGTGTGGATCGACGAAATCGAAAAAGGCTTGGCCTCATCGAATAGCGATGACGGCGTTTCCAAGCGCGTGCTAGGCACGTTTCTGACGTGGATGGCCGAGCACAAAAGCGGCGTGTTTTTGGTGGCCACCGCCAACGCCATCGACCAGCTGCCGCCCGAATTGCTGCGCAAAGGTCGTTTCGACGAAATTTTCTTTGTCGACCTGCCCAAGCCCGATGTGCGCGAGGCGGTTCTGGCCCTGCACTTGAAGCGCCGCCACGTGGACGTCAGCGGCTGGGACTTTGCTCCGCTGGTCGAAGCGAGCGCAGGCTTTTCCGGCGCCGAGATCGAGCAAGCCGTGGTGAGCGCGCTGTATGCCGCGCACAGCACCGGCGGGCCGATGGCCGCCGTGCATGTGCTGCACGAAATGCAGAACACTCGCCCGCTGAGCGTGCTGATGGCCGAGCAGGTGAATGCGCTGCGCGAGTGGGCCAGCACGCGGACCGTCGCGGCGGATTAAGCGTGTCGGCGCGGCCTCACTCGCCGTAGCCGGTGAGCT
>JBBQIA010000272.1:0-3414 GCA_038324485.1 Lysobacterales bacterium | reverse complement strand
AGCTGATTTTGCAGGCCACCACGCTGCGTGACGCGTCGGGCATTTTCACGCTCGACATGGGGCGCCCGGTGCTGATCCGCGTACTGGCCGAGCAAATGATTCGATTGGCGGGATTCTCGCCTTATGGAGACATCGATATCGCTTACAGCGGCCTGCGTCCCGGTGAAAAGCTCCACGAGGAGCTGTTTCATGCCGATGAGAGCTACGCGCAAACAATTCATCCAAAGATTTTCCAAGCCGAGCCGCGGCCAGTGGATTTCGCCGCGTTCGAGAACACCCTAAAAGCGCTTCGCCTGGCCGTGCAGCGCGATGACGACGTCGAGATCAAGCGCGTGATTGCAGAAACCATTCCCGAATTCGCCACGCCCGCCTCGCGCATCACTGCCCCGTTTCGGCCGCAGGTCATTCGCGGCGGTCGCACGCCATGACTGGGCGCGTGCGGTGTGCCGTGTTTCCCGTCGCCGGCCTCGGCACGCGTTTCCTGCCGGCGACGAAGACGGTGCCGAAGGAAATGCTGCCGGTCGTCGACCGCCCGCTGATCCAATACGCGGTCGACGAAGCCATCGAGGCGGGTTGCGACACCTTGGTGTTCGTCACCAACCGCTACAAGCATTCCGTCGCCGACTACTTCGATAAGGCCTACGAGCTCGAGCACAAGCTGGAGCGCGCCGGAAAGTCGGAGCTGCTCGCGATGATCCGCGACGTTCTGCCGCGCAACGTGCGCGCGGTCTTCGTCACTCAGGCCGAGGCCTTAGGGCTGGGCCATGCGGTGCTGTGCGCGCGTCCGGTGGTCGGTGACCAGCCCTTCGCGGTGCTGCTGCCCGATGACCTCATTTGGAATCGCGGTCGCGGTGCAACGCGCCAGTTGGTCGAATTGGCCGCCAGCGAGCAGGCCAGCGTGATTGCCGTTCAAGACGTACCGATCGAGCAAACCCGCAGCTACGGCATTGTGGCCACGCGCGATTTTTCCGGACGCTACGGCGAGATCACCGCCATCGTCGAAAAGCCCCGGCCCGAGGAAGCGCCCAGTACGCTCGCCGTGGTCGGCCGCTATGTCCTGCAGCCGCGCATATTCGACTTGCTGGAATCGACCAAGCCCGGAGCCGGCGGCGAAATTCAGCTCACCGACGGCATTGCCGCCCTGCTGGCCGAGCAAAAGACGCTGGCCTACCGGTTCGAAGGTCGCCGCTTCGACTGCGGCAGCCGTATTGGGCTCATCGAAGCGACCTTGCAGTACGCGCTGGAAGACGATGATTTACGTGATGCCACCGTAGCTTTGATGCGTCGAGCCTTGGCGGCTGAGTAGGGCGTTGTGCCCAGAGTTAGGCCGTTGATGCCCATCTCCGAATCCCCCATCTACCAAAGGTTAGAAAGCCCCCCGGCAGCACACCGTTCGCTCACGGGTCCCATCGACGCCGAGGTGTGTGTGGTGGGTGCGGGCTTCGCCGGCTTGAACACTGCCCTTGGCCTGATCGATCGCGGCGTGCGCGATGTGGTCGTTCTTGAAGCGGCTCAGGTTGCGGAGGGGGCCTCCGGTCGAAACGGCGGTTTCGTGTTCGCCGGCTATTCGCGGGGCGAGGCCGCTTTGCTTTCGGACCTTGGCCCGCAGCGCGCCAAGGCGATGTATCAGCGCACCCGCGATGCCGTTGAGTTGATTCGCCACCGCACTGACCGGCACGCGATCGACTGTGAGCGCGTGGACGGCGGCGTGCTGTGGGTCAATTGGTTTCGCGACCCGGAGGTGCTGCGCTCGCGACAGCGCCTCTTGCGCGAGCACTTCGACACCGAGTGGGCCGAGGTCGACGCCGCCGCGCTGGCCGACATGTTGAGCACGACGCGCTATTCCGGCGCGCTGTTCGAGCCGCAGGCCTTCCATTTTCATCCGCTGAGCTATGCGCGCGGTCTCGCCGCGGCCGTCGAAGCCGGGGGCGGGCGCGTGTGTGAAGCCAGCCCAGTGCGGCGGCTGGAAAAATCGGGTGCCGGCTGGCGTCTGGACACACCCGAGGGCCGCGTGTCGGCGCGCCATGTGGTGCTGGCCTGCGGCGGCTACTTGGCGGGGCTGGTGCCCGCCATTGATTCGTCGGTGCTGCCGATTGCCACCTACGTGCTGGCGACTGCGCCACTGGGCGCGCGCGCGGCCGAGGTGATTCGCACGCAGGCGGCGGTCTATGACACGCGCTTCGCCTTCGACTACTACCGCCTGCTTCCCGACACGCGTCTGCTTTGGGGTGGTCGTATCTCAGTGCGTGACCGCGGTGCTCTCGACGTCGAGCGCCTGCTTCGCCGAGACCTGCTGCGGGTGTTTCCGCAACTGGAGGGTGTGGCGGTGGATCACGCCTGGTCCGGTTTGATGAGCTACGCCCGTCACGAAATGCCGCAAATTGGCCAACTGGAACCGGGCCTGTGGTTTGCCCAGGCTTTTGGCGGTCATGGCGTGGCGCCCACCACCGTCGCGGGCGAAGTGCTGGCCGCGGCGATCGCCACCGAGGACAAGGTGTGGAAGGACTACGCCGACTATGGCCTGTCGTCCGCGCACAAACCTTGGGGCTTTGCGGCGGCGCAAGCCACGTACTGGTGGCTGCAAAGCAAGGATGCCTTCAAAGACTGGCGAGAGGGTTGAAATGAAAAAGGCCCAGCAAATGCCGGGCCTTTTTCAATTCAAACTTGTAGCGGCCAACCGGCCGCCGCCGCTTACAGCGCCTCGAAAATACCCGCCGCGCCCATGCCGGTGCCGATGCACATGGTCACCATGCCGTACTTCTGCTGACGGCGACGCAGGCCGTGAACGAGGGTTGCGGTGCGGATCGCGCCAGTCGCACCAAGCGGATGACCGAGAGCAATGGCGCCGCCCAGCGGATTGATCTTGCTCGGGTCCAAGCCACAGGTGCGGATGACCGCTAGAGCCTGTGCTGCGAAGGCCTCGTTGAGCTCGATCCAGTCCATCTGGTCTTGCGTCAGACCGGCTTGCTTCAAGGCTTTCGGGATGGCGGCAATCGGGCCGATGCCCATCACTTCCGGGCGCACACCGGCGACCGAAAAGCTGACGAAGCGCGCCAGCGGGGTCAGGCCGTACTGCTTGATGGCCTTTTCCGAAGCTAGCAGGACCGCGCCCGCGCCGTCGCTCATCTGCGAGCTGTTGCCCGCCGTCACCGAGCCGCCCATCCGGAACACCGGGCGAAGCTTCAATAGACCTTCCACCGAGGAATCGGCACGTGGGCCCTCATCGGTGTCGATGGCTTTTTCAATGACGCGCACCGAGTTGCCGCCCAAGACCGGCAGGCGCGCCCGCACGTCGTAAGGCGTGATCTCGTCACGGAACTCACCGTTTGCGATCGCGGCGAGCGCCTTCTGATGCGAGGCCGCCGCGAAGACGGCTTGATCTTCGCGGCTCACCTTCCACTCTTCGGCCACTTT
>JBBQIA010000271.1:0-3424 GCA_038324485.1 Lysobacterales bacterium | reverse complement strand
GATCAAGGTGGTGGGCTGCTTCAGCGGCACGGGGAAGTCGATGCGCACTTCGCGTTCGGCGCGCACGGCCTCGGTGCCCGCCAGCTTTTCCAGACGCTTCATGCGGCTTTGCGCCTGCTTGGCCTTGCTGGCCTTCGCTTTGAAACGATCGATGAAGGCCTGCAGGTGCGCGCGCTCGGTTTGTTCTTTGTCGTGCGCAATCTGCTGCAGACGCAGGTGCTCGGAGCGCTGACGCTCAAAGGCCGTGTAGCCGCCGACGTAGTTCTTCGCCTTGCCTTCGTGCAGATGAAGCGTGTGCGTGCACAGGCCGTCGAGAAATTCGCGATCGTGCGAAATGACCAGCAGGGTGCCCGGATAGCCGCGCAGCCACTCTTCCAGCCACAGCACTGCATCGAGGTCGAGGTGGTTGGTGGGCTCGTCGAGCAGCAGCAGGTCAGACGGCGTCATCAGCGCACGCGCCACGTTTAAACGCACGCGCCAGCCGCCGGAAAACTCACCGACCGGCGTCTGGTGGGTGTGGCTGGGGAAGCCCAAACCGTGCAGCAGCTTGGCCGCCCGCGACGGCGCGTCGTAGCCATTCAGTTCGGCCAGCAGCGTGTGGGCGTCGGCGACCTTCTCGTAGTCTTCTGCGGCCATGGCGTCGGCCTCCATGCGGATGGCGGCATGCACCGCCGCATCGCCGGAGAGCACAAAGTCGAGCGCGGCATCGGGCAGCGCCGGGGTTTCCTGCGCCACCGAGGCCATGCGTAGCTTGTTGGGACGGTCGATGTCGCCCTTGTCCGGCTCGATCTCGCCGCGCACGGCGGCGAATAGGCTGGACTTTCCGCAGCCATTGCGGCCGACCACGCCTACACGCCAGCCGGAATGTAAGGTCAGGTCAACATCGGAAAAAAGCAGGCGGGGCCCGCGACGGAGGGCCAGATTTCGGAAAGCAAGCATGAGCGCAGTTTACCGGAGCCCTGAGCGGCTTCGAGGGCATGCGGCGCTGAAATTTTAAATGAAACCTTCACAACACGAAGGACGTTGCGGGTGTATTCATTAAATTTCTGTAATCCCATCGAGGTGTGAACGTGCTTAAACCCAGTCTTCTGACCCTAGCCATCGCGTCAGCGCTGTCCATGAGCAGCGTCTACGCTCAGTCCGGCGCCCCGGCCGATGCGCCCGCCGCCGATGACGACACCCAGACCCTCGACGCGATCATCGTGACCGGCACCCGCGTGGCCGGCCGCTCGCGTAACGACACCGCTGCGCCCGTGGACGCCATTGGCGTTCAGCAACTGGAGCGCACCGGCGCGCCGGAAATCAACCAAGCGCTGGCCGTGGCCCTGCCCTCCTTCAACTTCCCGCGCCCCGGCCTGGCCGACGGCACGGACACCATCCGGCCGGCACAGCTGCGCGGTTTGGCGCCCGACCAGACGCTCGTCTTGCTGAACAGCAAGCGCCGCCATTCCTCGTCGCTGGTGAACGTCAACGGCACCGTCGGCCGCGGCGCTGCCGCCGCCGACCTCAACACCATTCCCACGGCAGCCGTTCGCAGCATCGAAGTACTGCGTGATGGCGCCTCGGCGCAATACGGCTCTGACGCCATCGCCGGCGTGATCAACGTGTTGCTGCGCGAGAACGATTCGGGCGGCGGCGTCACCGTCAGCTACGGTCAGCGCGACACCGAATACGACACGTTTACCGGCGCGCCGCCGGCGGGTGCCACATGGTCGGCGCCGAGCGTCATTACGCGCAAATTGACCGACGGCGAGACAACGACCGTTTCCGCGTGGAAGGGTCTTTCGCTGGGCGGCGCCGGCTTCTTGACGATTTCCGCGGAAGTGAAAGACCAGGAGCGCACCGAGCGCGGTGGTTACGACTTCCGTCAGCAGTACCCGCTGGTGGGCGGCACCTTTGACCCGCGCGAGCGCACGATCGATCGCTTTAACGCGTGGTACGGCGAACCCGACCTTCAGCAGACCACCGTCTTTGCGAACGCCGGCATCGATTTCGACAACGGCGCCCGCCTTTACGGCTGGGCCAGCCGCCAAAACCGCGAAGCCACCTCGGGTGGTTTCTATCGCCGGGCGCTTGATGACCGAAACGTTATTCAGATTTATCCGAACGGCTTCCTGCCGCTGATCTCGCCCGAAGTGATCGACAGCAGCGCAGCGGGTGGCCTGAAGTGGAACTGGGGCGACTGGGCCATGGACACGTCTGTGGTTTGGGGTAAGAACGAGGTGGACTACACGATCGAAAACACCCTGAACCGCTCAATTGGACCGAGCAGCCAGACCTCGTTCCGCGCCGGTGGCTTCGACTACGCCCAGACGACCTTCAACTTCGGCGGAACGAGCGCTTTCGAGAACGGCATGTTCGCGTCCGACCTCTACGTGAGCGCCGGCCTTGAAGCCCGCACCGAAACCTACCGAATCTTTGCTGGCGAGCCGGCCTCGTACATCAACGGCGGCGTGCTCTTGGGTGGTCAGCCGACTGCGCCCGGCGCACAGGTGTTTCCGGGCTTCCGTCCGCAGAACGCCACGGATCAGTCGCGGGAAGCCGTGGGCCTGTACGTCGACTTCGAAGCCAACGTGACCGAGAAGTTGCTGGGCTCGGTGGCATTCCGTGGCGAGGACTACTCGGACTTCGGCAGCAACTTCAGCGGCAAGTTGGCGATGCGCTACGACTTTAGCGATGCCTTCGCGCTGCGTGGCTCCTTGCAGAATGGCTTCCGTGCACCGTCGCTGCAGCAGCAGTTCTTCACCGCCACGTCGACCAACTTCATCAGCGGCGTGCCTTTCGACATCACCACCTTCCCGGCCACCAGCGCCGTGGCGGCGGCACTGGGCGCACGCCCCCTTGAGGCGGAAGACTCGAAGAACCTGTCGCTCGGTGCCGTGATGAACTTCGGTGAGGTCACCTTGACCGTCGATGCCTATCGCATCGACGTCGACAATCGCATCGTGCTTTCGGAAAACCTCACGCAGGCGAGCGTGCGTAACTTCCTCGTCTCGCAGGGTTTCCTCGGCGTCGCCGGCGGTCGCTTCTTCATCAATGGCGTGGACACCGAAACACAGGGCGTTGACGTGGTGTTGACCGTGCCCTTCGAAACTGGTGGTGCGGGCCGCTTCGACCTGACCCTGCTTGGCAACTACAACGAGACCAAGGTGACGCGTCTGCCGTCCACTGCACCGATTGCCTCGATCGATCCGAACATTGCTCTGTTCGGTCGCATCAACGTGCTGACCTTCGAGAAGGGTTCGCCGCAGGACAAGTTCGGTGCGAATCTGAACTGGTCGATGGATCGCTTCGGTGCAACGTTGCGCGCCACGCGCTACGGCGAAGTGCTGGTGCCAGGCGGCACGGTGGCCACCGACTTCACGCTCACCCCGAAGGTGCTGCTTGACCTCGAAGGCCGAGTGAAGCTGTGGGACGGGCTGGA
>JBBQIA010000270.1:0-3433 GCA_038324485.1 Lysobacterales bacterium | reverse complement strand
GCCATGTAGTCGCGAAGATCTTCGGTCAGGCTGGCCTCCGTGGCGCGGCTGTAGCCCTGCCCCAAAACAATCGAGATGCGCGCGATGTTCTCGCCCGACTCCGTGGGATTCGCGTCCAGACGGGTGCCGGTACCGCTCACGCCGAACAAGGCCTGCAAGCGATCGTCGTCCTCGAACTGCGACTGCACCGCTGCCACAAGACGATCAGTGTCGCGAAGCTGGGTGCCGGCCGGCAGCTTGGCGGTCATGTCGAAGCGATCCTGCGCCAGCTGCGGAATGAGGTCGGTACCCAGCGTGGTGGCCAAGCCCAATGACAGCAGAAACGCGATGCCAGCCGAACCCAGCACCAAGACCGGGCGCGCCAACGCGCCCGGCAGAATGCGCGACCGGTAAAGCGTCGCGGCGCGCTCGTAAGGCCGCAGCAAGAACTCACCGAGGCTGGCAAGCCGCGGCAAGAACAGGCCCACGAAACCCTTCCACACGCCAAGCGCCAAGAACACCAGGGCCATGCCCAGATAGGTGAACAGCCAACCCAGAACGCGAAACGGCGCGGTCAGAACACTGGCGATCGCCGCCAAGGTCAGCATCAGACCTCCGGCCTTACGCTCGCGCGCAGCACGAAACGGCGCCGCCAAACGAGCGCGAAAATCCGACCAGCGCTTCGGCGTGCTCAAGCGGCCCGGTTCGCGTTCGGTCGGAAACGCCATCGGTGCGGTGGCCTGCAGCGAACTCAGCATCGGAATCAGGGTGAGCGCGATTGCCATCGAGATCAGCAACGCAATGGAGACCGTCAGCGCCTGGTCGCGAAAGAGTTGTCCGGCCACGCCTTCCACAAAGACCAAGGGCAAGAACACCGCCACGGTCGTCAGAGTCGTTGCGACCACCGGCATGCCCACTTCGCGGGTGCCGATGATGGCCGCTTCCAGCACGCCTAGGCCACGCTCACGGGCTTTAGCAATGCTCTCCAAGACCACGATGGAGTCGTCCACCACCATGCCGGTCGCTAGTGCCAGTCCTGCAAGGGACATGACATTGAGCGACAACCCAAGCTGCCCCATGAAAAAGAAGGTGGCGATGATCGACACCGGCAACGACAGCGAGATGACGAAGGTGCTCCAGCCGTCACGCAGGAAGAAAAAGATAATGAGGACGGCAAACAGGCCGCCGAGGAGGGCTTCCTTTTGCACTTCCGTCAGGGCCGAGCGAATGAAGACCGACTGATCTTCGATCGTGCGCATGCTGAAGTCGTCAATCGAGTACTCACCAGGCTTGGCCTCAGTAGAGGCACTCGCGCCGGGGCGCCCTCGCCCACCGGCTTCACCTTTGCGACGAGCGGTTTCAGCTTCCAATCCCCGCAACGTCTCTTTGATCGCAGCCGCCACCGCCACCGTATTGGCGTCGCCTTCTTTAAATAGCGCGACCTCCACGGCTTCTGCTGAGCCAATGCGAATGATCGCCTCGCGCTCTTTGTTGCCCTGCTCGACCGTGGCGATGTCGCGCAAGTAAATCGGCACGCCATTCAGCGTCGTCACCAGCAGATCGCGCATCTCCTGCAGGTTGGCGAATTGGTTGACCGTACGAACCAAGTAGCGCTGCGAGCCCTCTTCAATGCGGCCGCCAGAAATGTTGACGTTCTCCTGCTGCAGGCGCTGCACCACCACATTGATGTCGAGATTCAGCTGCGCCAGCTTGTTCTGGTCGATAAGGACCTGCACCTCATCCTCAAGACCGCCGCCCACCTTCACCGCCGCCACGCCGGCCACGGTTTCCAAGCGCCGCTTGAGGGTTTCCTCGGCATAGCGGCGCAGGTCCATCAGTTCCTGATCGCTCGCTTGCGAGCTCGATGCAGCAATCGCCAAGCGCATGATGGGCTGCGTGCTGGGGTTGAAGCGCAGCACGACGGGCGGCTTCACCTCCAAAGGCAGCTGAAGCAGTTCCAGCTTGTCGCGCACCTCCAGACTGGCTTGGTCCATGTCGGTGCCCCACGCAAACTCCAGCACCACATCGCTCTGGCCAGTGCGCGAGATCGACTTCAGCTTCCGCAAGCCTTTGACGACGCCCACGGCCTGCTCGACAGGCTCACTCACCAAGGTTTCAATCTCGGCCGGCGCGGCGCCCACGTATTCCGTGCGAACGGTCAGCGTGGGGTAACTCAAGTCGGGCAACAGGTTGATTTTGAGATCGCCCAAGGCGATCACACCGAACAAGACGAGGGTCAGGGTGGCCATGGCCACGGTGACGCGACGGCGGGTGGCCAGCTCAATCAGGCTCATCAGTGCGGACTCAGCGAACCGTCGTCGCGACGCCGGCCACGGCCGGCTCGGCCGCCTCGGACTCGTCAGCAGCGGCGTTCAAGATTTCCACTCGCGCTCCCTCGCGAACCGCGACACGGCCCTGCGTAATCACTTTTTCTCCGGCATCCAAGCCGCTGATCACTTCGGCAAACTCACCATTGACGTAACCGAGCTGCAGCACCTTGCGCACCGCCTTGCCGTCCTCGACCACAAACACCGCCGACTCGCCCGAGGTGTCAATCAGCGAAATCCGCGGCACCGTGAGTGCGGCCTGGCGCTCGTCATAAACGATGCTCAAGCGTCCAAACATGCCGGGGCGAAGCTGCTCTTCCCCAGCAAAGACGCCGACCACGCGGAAGGTGCCCGTCTGCGAATCGACTACGGGGCTGATGCGGTCCACGCGACCTTCAAACCCTTTACCAGGGATCGCGTCCACGGCCATACGGATCGGCAGACCGGGGGCCATCGTGGCCAGCTCACGCTCCGGCACGTTCAACACGGCTTCCAAATAAGACATGTCAACGATGCGGTACACCGGGGAATTAATCTGAATGAGGTTGCCCGGCTTCGCCATGCGCTCAGCGATCACGCCCGAGATCGGCGCCGTAATCGTCGTGTAGCTCAGCTCCAAACGCGCCAAGTCGTAGGCGGCCTTGGCCGATTCAAACTCGTAGCGGAGCTGGTCATTCGCGTCTTCGCTCACCAGTTGGCGTTCAAACAATTCTTTGGATCGATCCGAGTTGGCCTTCAAGCGCCGCATGGTCGCTTCGGCGCGCGCGACTTCTAATCGCGCCCGCTCCGGATCGAGCTGTGCGAGCGGCTGGCCAGCGCGAACGCTGTCGCCTTCTTCGACCAGCACGCGCAGCAGCACGCCGCCCGTTTTCGCGACCACTTGTGCGTCTGCGGGCACTTCAAGATTGGCCGTGCCGCTGTAGCTGGCCGCAATTCGACGTTCGGAAACTGCCGCCACTTCAACCGGCACGGCTTCGTCTTCCTTCTTTTCGCCGTCCTTGCCCCCGCGCGACGACTCGCTGCTGTCATCGGACGCATCACCCTTATCGGCATCACTCGGGCGCCCACAGGCCGCCAAGGACAGGGCGAGGCTCAGAACAATGACGCCGCGAAACATCGCGGAGAGC
>JBBQIA010000269.1:0-3452 GCA_038324485.1 Lysobacterales bacterium | reverse complement strand
GGGGACTTGCCCCCAGGGTGTCCCGCCACCCCCGACCTCGATACCCTCTACCCCCCGGGGGGGCACCCGGCCCCCAACGCCCTGTAATTCTTCGTTTCTTTTCTGAGATTGACCCATGCGCTCACGCCTTTGCACTCGCACGCCCCTCTATGTCGCCCTGCTCGGCGCACTCATCGCCTCGTCGGGCAGCGTCATCGCGCAAGCACAGGAGACCGCAACCACCCTTGATCAGGTTGAAGTCACCGCGCAGCGACGGACGCAGGACATCGGCGACGTGCCGCTTGCGGTCACGGCCATCGATGCGCGTGCGCTGCGTGATCAAGGCGCTTCAGCACGCGACGTCTTGGCCTTGGCCAACCGCGCGCCCAGCCTGCAGGCCGAGAGTTCCTTTGGTCGCACCTTTCCGCGCTTCTACATTCGTGGCCTCGGCAATAACGATTTCGACCTCAACGCCAGCCAGCCGGTGTCGCTGGTGGTCGACGGCATCGTCATGGAGAACCCGACGCTGAAGGGCTTCCCGGTGTTCGACATCGAGCGCGTGGAAGTGCTGCGCGGGCCTCAGGGGTCGCTGTTCGGCCGCAACACACCGGGCGGCGTCGTGCATTACCTCAGCGCGCGCCCCACTGAGGAAGAAGAAGCCTCGCTCCGCCTCAGCTATGGCACCTACGACACCGTCAACGCCGAAGCCGTGCTGGGCGGCGGCTCAGAGCGCTCGGCGTGGCGTTTGTCCACCCTGCACCAAGAACGCGGCGCCATTTCGAACAACCGCGTGATTCCTGACGATCGTCGCGAGGGCTTTCGTGATCAGGCCCTCCGAGGGCAGTGGCTGACGCAGATTGGCGAGCAGACCGAGGCCCTGGTGCAGGTGCGTTTGCGCAATCTGACGGGCGGCTCCGCGGTGTATCGCGCGAACGTGTTCGTCCCCGGCAGCAATGAGCTCGTGGCCGGCTTTGATCGCGAGTTGCTGGACCAAGACGCGGTGCCGACGCTCGATGTTGAAACCCGCGGCGTAAGCCTGCACCTCGACGGCGCCTGGGGCGATCTGCGCTGGGCGTCGATCACCTCGTGGGATTCGGTTGAAATGTTCGCGCGCGGCGATGTCGACGGTGGCTTCGGCGCCAGCTTCGCCCCGCCCTTCGGCCCGGGGCCGATTCCGTTCCCCGCGGAGTCGGGCGACGGCATCCCCGACCACCGGCAGCTGACGCAGGAGTTTCGCCTGCACTCGAACAGCGAGGGCCCGACCCAGTGGCTGCTCGGCGCCTTCTTCTTTGACGAGTCGCTGACGATTGAAAACATCAGCTACGACACCCTTGCCGGGTCGGCGCTGAATGGCTTTGCGCAGCAAGAACAGGACAACCGTTCTGAGGCCGTGTTCGCGAGCGTTTCGCATCGATTTGCTCCGGCGTGGGAATTGACGGCCGGCGCGCGCTACACCCGTGACCGCAAAGACTTCATGGCCGAGCGGGTGATCACGCCGTTCGGTGGCCCGGCACTGGGCCCAGTGTTCGCGGCGCCGGAAGACAGCAATCTGAGCGGTGACCTGGCCCTGGCGTGGCGGGTCACTGACGCCATGCAGCTCTACGCACGAGTGGCCAGCGGCTATCGCGCACCGTCGATTCAGGGCCGCGTGCTGTTTGGTGACACCGTGTCGGTGGCCGACTCTGAAGAGATCCTTTCGACGGAGATCGGCCTGAAGGCCGAGCTCTTCGACCGTCGCGCGCGACTGGCCGTCTCGGCCTTCCGATACACCTTGGACGATGCGCAGCTGACCGCCGTCGGCGGCGGCGCAAACTTCAACACGCTGCTTAATGCGGATCGGGTGACCGGCAAAGGCGTGGAGTTCGAGTTGGCGATGCGCCTCTCTGCGACGCTGGACCTGTCCATCGGCGGGTCGGTGAATGACAGCGAGATCGACGATGCCGGCCTCGCCGTAGCAGCGTGCGGTGCCGGGTGCACCGTATTCGACCCAGCCGGCCCGACAGCCGGCACCGTGTTGATCGACGGCAATCCCCTGGTGCAAACGCCGAAGCGCATCGCATTTGCCCGAGCTGACTGGCATCGCGGATTGGGCGCGGGCGAAGTGTTCGCCTCGGCCGACGTGGCGCACCGCAGCGAGGTGAATTTCTTCCTGTACGAGAGCGCAGAGTTCACCGGTAAGCCGCTAACCGAAGTGGGCGCGCGCGTCGGCTATCGCTGGGGCGGTGGACAGCACGAGGTGTCGGTGTACGGCCGCAATCTGGCGGACCAAGTGCGCGCCATCGGCGGCGTGGACTTCAACAATCTGACGGGCTTTTTCAACGAGCCGCGCATCGTCGGCATTGAGTGGCAGGGGCGATTCTAAGATTGAATCGACAAACGCGTACGGCCGCCTGCTTCCGATGAGCGCACCGAATTTAAGCGTTATCGTGCCGGCTGGTTCCGGTGATCGGGCTTGGAAGGCGCTGTGGCCCGACCTTCCCGGTGGCGACGCGGTCGAACGGATTCTGGTGATCGCAGACGGCGACACGATTGATCACGCGCCAGCATTCACCACCGTGCTGTCGGCCTCCAGGGGCCGCGCGCGGCAGATCAATGCGGGATGGCGCGCCGCGCAGGCTGAGGTGGTGTGGCTGCTGCACGCCGACTCGCGTGTCGATGCCGACACGGTGGCCAGCGCTCTGCGCACGGCGACCACGCTCGCACGCACGGACCAGGCGATGCTGGGGTATTTCGATCTGGCCTTCTTTGATGGCCCGCCTTTGATGGCCATCAATGCCTTGGGGGCCAACCTGCGAAGCCGCGTGTTCGGCATGCCGTTTGGCGACCAAGGCTTTCTTGCGCCGCGTCGGGTGTTCGAGACCCTCGGCGGCTTTGATGAATCGATTGCCCGCGGCGAGGACCATGCCTTGGTCTGGGCCGCGCATCGTGCGGGCATTCCGCTTCGCCGCTTGCCCGGACGCGTGGCCACCAGCGCACGGCGCTATGCCGAACACGGCTGGTGGCGCACCACTCGCGAGCACTTGGCGCTGACGTGGCGACAGCGTCGCCTCTTCGCTCGGCCCGAGTCCTCATGAGGCCGGGGCTGGCCCTGTTCGTGAAAACCCCCGGACGCTCCCCGGTGAAGTCGCGGCTGTGGCCGGCGCTGGGCCGCGAGGCCGCCGAAGCCCTCTATCTGGACGGCGCCGCCGCAGGCGCCGTGGTGGCGCAGGGCCTGCAAGACGAGGGCCTGCTGAACGCCTATTGGGCGGTTGCAGAAGCGCCAGACGACAGCGCCAGCCCTTGGCAGAGCCTGCCGCGCCTGAGTCAGGGCGAAGGCGATCTGGGCACGCGCATGGCCCATGTCTACGCTGTGCTGCAGGAACGTCACGGCGCCGCATTGCTGGTGGGCACCGACGTGCCGCAAATGCCCGCCGCGGCACTCCGCCGCGCGCTCTCCGCCTTGCATCGGGACGAGGCCGAGGTGGTGCTGGGCC
>JBBQIA010000268.1:0-3452 GCA_038324485.1 Lysobacterales bacterium | reverse complement strand
GGGCACGGCTGCAGGTGCCGCTGCGGTGGGCGGGCGGCGAAACACGGTCTCCAGCCGTGCGCCCTTGAGCTTGAGCCAGCGCCCGTCGCGGGCATCGAGCTCGATTTCCAGCCGGCGGCCGTCAGCCAGCTGCCAGCGCAGCGCGTAGATGAAGGTGCCGTCCTCGTCGTCGAGTTCAGCCGCAAGCAGGCGGCCGGGAATCACGGCTTCAATCTGTGCGATCAGCACCTCCAGCGGCAGGATGCGACCGCCTTCGCGCGCGGCCAGGGCGCGGCGGTCATCGTCGCGGCCAGGGCGGGCAGCCGATGGCGCGAGGCTGGCTGCGCCGGCAAGCACGCCCAGCATCCAGCCCAGCGCACCACGGCGGCGAGCCGGCAGGGCCGGCAGTGGCAGGGGCAGGCGCATGGACATGGAATCCAAGGATGCACCATCTGCGATGAACCGGGCATGAACGAAGCAGCCGGCGCCGTTCAGACTGCATTCATGTGGCGAGCGTGATCATCCGTTTCGTCGCAACCCTTCGAGGACTCTCCATGAACCGATCCATCACTTGCCGCCTGGGCGCGCCGGTCGCTGCGTTGCTGCTGTGCACTGGCGCCATGGCTGCCGGCGCACAGACCGCCACGTCCGCAGCATCTGCGCCCATGAACCTCCAGCAACTCGTAGACCGGGTCGTTGCCCAGGGCTTCCAGGATGTGCGCGAGGTCGAGCGCGACAGCGACAAGCTCTACGAGGTCAAGGCACGCAACAGCAAGGGCCAGCGCGTCGAGTTGTATGTCGACGCGCGCAGCGGAGAGATCCTGCGCGAAAAGCAGAAGTCGGTGCGATGAGCCGCGCACTTCGGCTGACCCTGGCGGCGGGTGCCGCCTGTGCCGTGGCGCTGTGGACGCTCGCAGCGCTGGCCGCGTGGTGGCTGCTGCAGGCCGCAGCCGGCGCACTGGACGGCACCTCGCCGGCTGCTGCGCTGCAGACCATCGGCGCCTGGACCGATCGGCCCTGGGTGCGTCACTGGCTGGACCCGCAGGACGCTGCGGCGCTGCGCGATGGCGCCGATTGGCTGCTCGGCCTGGCCGGTGGCCCAGCCACCTGGCTGGGCACGGTGCTGGTTTGGCTCGGGGCTGCCTTGCTGGCGGCCTGGGCTGGCGGCTTGGTGCTGGCCACGCTGGCAGCGTGGGCGTTGCGCGCGCTGGTACGCCGTCTGGTCCTGGCGTGGCGCGAGGGTGTGCTTTGGCCATGGACGTCGCGCCCACCGACGCCGGGGCCGGTTGCCGGGTCACCCATGATGGCCGACTGAACCCGGGCCGGCGCCACCCGCACGGCTGCGGCCGTGCGGCGCTTGCAGTCCGATTTGGGCAGCCAGTCCGATTTGCGCGGCCCGGCGCAGGGCATGGGAGTTCGGTGTTTCCTGGCGAGCAGGGGTGACTTTCGGGCGTCCCGAGCGTCCGGGACGGGTTGCCTACTGCGGCGGTCGGTCGGTTCGGCGCAATCGCCGACCACCCGCCGCCGTGCACAACGCCGCGCTGCCGACGACGGGAGTGCACGTGCAATCGCCAGGACAATTTGGCTGCCACGCCACTGCGCAGCCCAGGCCAATCCGCAAGCCGCTAGACTCGCGGCCGTGCATCGGTTCCTCGCCATCGTTCTGCTCGCCCTGTTGCCGCTCCAGTTCAGCTGGGCGGCCATGGCGTCGTACTGCGGGCATGAAGCGCCGGCTGGCGTTGCACACCTCGGCCAGCACCAGCACCAGCACCAGCACCAGCACCAGCACCACGCCGACGCGCCCAGCGCTGCTGCGCCGATCGCCGGTCTGGTCGCCGATCCGGCTGGACCGTCGGTTGCGGGCCTCGATGCGCACGCAGAACCGCAGGCCGACAAGGCGACCGGCGCCATGGACCTGGACTGCGGACACTGCCACGGCCATTGCAGCGCGATCTTGACCCTGCCGTCGGTTCTTTCTGCTGCGCTTTCGGCGGTGGCGCCCACCGCCTCGACCGACGCCCACGGTGCTACCACCGCACCGGCACGACCCGAACGCCCCCAGTGGCTGTCCCTTGCCTGATCGGCGAGGCGGGTCTCTTCCCTTTCTGAAGCCCGTTCGCGCCTGACTGCGCGTCGCAACCTGCGACGCCGTCGGGCACGGCGCGACCACCATGTCGCCGCTTGTCGATCTCCCGTGGGTTGTTTTCGACACCGGAGCATCGGATGACAGCAAGACATCGAACACCAGGCGCGCTGCCGCGTGCCAGCGCAGCGGCCGTACATACCGTCGCCGCCTTGGCTGCCTTGGCTGCCGTGGCGACATTCGGCACGGCCGTGCAGGCCCAGGCCGCCGTGCCGGCGGCAACGCCTGAAGCCACCGCCAGCACTTTCAGCCTGCGGCAAGTCTTTGACGCTGCCTGGGCACGCCAACCCGAGGCCGTGGCACTGCAGGCACGGCGTGACGCCGCCCGCGCCCGGCAGCAAGCAGCGCAGGCCTGGACCCCGGAGCCGGCGGCACTGGAACTGTCGGCCAAGACCGACCGCCTGAACCGCAACCAGGGCGCGCGCGAACTCGAAGTTGGCGTGGCCGTGCCGCTGTGGCTGCCCGCAGAGCGCTCCCGCAGCGCCGCGCTGGCCGATGCCGAAACCGCCGCCGTTGAGAGCCGGGCCACTGCGGCGCAACTGCGCCTGGCCGCCACCGTGCGCGAGGCCTGGTGGCAATGGCAGCGCACCCGCATCGATGCAGCTACAGGGCGCGACCAGCTCGACAACACCCGCCGCATCGCAGCCGACGTGGCCCGGCGCACGCAGGCCGGCGATCTGGCCCGCGCCGACCAGCACCAGGCCGATGGCGCCGTGGCCAGTGCCCAAGCCAACCTGGCCCAGGCCGACGCCGGCGTGGCGGCAGCGCGCCAGCAGCTGCGCGCCCTGGGCGGCGTGGCGCCCGCCGCTGGCGACGCTGCGGACGGCCTGGCAGAGCCCGACCCCGGCGCGGCCCTGGCCGACGTCGAAACGCACGCCGCGCTGCAGGAACTGACCGACCGCGCAGCGGTTGCCGACCGCGGCGCCACATTGACCGCCGCCCAGTCTCGCGCCAACCCGGAGCTGCTGCTGGCGACCACGCTGGACCGTGGCGTCTCTGGTGATCCCGCCCAGCAGACGATCACCTTGGCCCTGCGCATCCCCTTCGGCGGCGGCCCGCGCCACGACGCCCGCCGTGCAGTTGCGCGTGCCGAAGCGGCTGAAGCGCAGGCCCAACTGACCCTGGAGCGCGAGCGCCTGCTGGCCGAACGCGAAGCCGCGCGCTTGCGGGTGCAAGGCACGCGCACTCAGCTGGACGCGACCGAGCGCCGCGCCCGCCTGGCCCGCGCTGGGGGGTCATGGCCGCGCGAAGTTTCTCTACGCGCTGGCGCGCGCGCTGCAGAAACACGCGCGCCTGTTTGCCGTGCTGGACACGCTGGACAACGGCAAGG
>JBBQIA010000267.1:0-3457 GCA_038324485.1 Lysobacterales bacterium | reverse complement strand
CACCGACCTAGGCCGAAAGTCATGCCACGCGCCAACGCGGCGAGCGCCGCATGGCAAGATCACGCAACAAAAAAAGAACGAGAAGGCCGCGATGAAAGACAAAAACGAGATCGTGTCGAACTGGCTGCCGCGCTATACGGGCGTGGCGCTGGAGGACTTCGGCGAACACGTGCTCCTGACCAATTTTGCCGGCTACCTTGATGTGTTTGCGGGCCTGACCGGCGCCAAGGTCGTCGGCCGCGACCGACCGATGCCCAGCGCGACCGTTGACGGCATCACGATGATCAACTTCGGCATGGGCAGCGCCAATGCCGCCACGGTGATGGACCTGCTGTCGGCGGTGATGCCGAAGGCCGTGCTGTTCTTGGGCAAGTGCGGCGGCTTAAAGCGCAAGAACGAACTGGGCGATTTGATTCTTCCGATCGCGGCCATTCGCGGCGAGGGCACCAGTAACGACTACCTGCCGCCCGAGGTGCCGGCCCTGCCGGCCTTCGCCCTGCAGCGTGCAGTGTCGACGATGATCCGCGACTTGGAACATGACTACTGGACGGGCACGGTTTACACCACCAACCGCCGCGTCTGGGAACACGACGAAGAGTTCAAGGAATACCTGCGCAAGCTGCGTTGCATGGCCATCGACATGGAAACCGCGACGATCTTCGCCGCCGGCTTTGCCAACAGCATTCCGGCCGGCGCCCTGCTCTTGGTATCGGACCAGCCGATGATTCCGGAAGGCGTCAAGACCGAGGCCTCGGATAAAGTCATCAGCGCGAATTTCGTCGAGCGCCACATTCAGATCGGCATTGAAGCCCTGAAGCTGGTGCGCCGTCATGGCAAGTCGGTGAAGCACCTGCGCTTCGATTGAGCGCAGGGTGATGAGCCGGTCCTACCAGATGAAGCGCATGTGCATCAGGGTAGCGCTGGTTCCGTCATCGCTCAGGCGCACGGCGCATTCCAAGTCCTGCTGGGCCTGATCGGCCAAGCCAGCGTTCACCAGAACGGGCGCAGTGAGGATTTGCTCGCCGCGGCTGTCGGTGGTCATCGACGCGGCAAGCGCCTCTAGATCGAGGGTGTAGGGCTTGCCGCGCGTCTGTTCGCGCACGGCAGCATCACAGGCCTGCGCGGCGACGTCGGCCGAGGTGGGTGCCGCAGCACAGCCGCCCAGCAGGGCCAGGACCAGCAGGGCAAAGCCGGGAGCAATGATCAGGTCACGGATGGAGCGGGTCATTACACGATCTCTCCGCGCCGCTGCGCCCGGCCTGAGGGCTGGGCAACTCAGAGCGCACTGTCTTGTTTAGCGTAAAAACTCTAGCTGCGCCATGAACAGCACCCGGATCGTGGCCCGGCGTGACGGCCTTTGACGTTTGGCGGTCTTTGACGACGCGCTCTATTAATAGCGCGGCACGCTGGCATCAACCTCGGTTGACCACGCGTCGATGCCGCCTTCGACATTGAACACGCGAGTGAAGCCGAGGCCGCGGAAGTGCTCGGCGGCCTGCCGGCTGCTGTTGCCGTGATGGCACAGGAACGCCAGCGGCGTGTCTTTCGGCAGGTTCGCCAGATCGTCGTGGGTGGTTTCGTCCAGCACCACATGGGCGTGCGGGAAGGCCGCCATGCCGCGGCCCTGTGGCGGGCGAACGTCCACTACGGTCATGACATCCAGACGCTTGGCGAGGTCGGTGACCGAGAGCGGCTTCACCTCCGCCGGGGCGTTCGGATTCTGAATCGCCAAGCCGGCACCGCGCACGCCGTTATCGACCCAGTCGATGACGATGCCGTTGGCGCGCGGCGCGCTAGCCAGATCGAAGTGCACGGTGATGCCGTTGGATTCAGCAACGATTTCTTGGCCCGTGGCCGGCTTCAGCTCGAAGCGGCTGGCGAACTTCGCGTCCACCGCCATGTGCAGAACGAGGCCTTCGCCTTGATCGGTCATGGCCTGACGAATCTGCACCGCGGCCTCGTCGGTCACCGTGATCGTCGGCGCGGTGCGGTCGGGAACAACGCCGCCCAGCACCTCGTGCAGCTCACCGGAATTCAGCATCTGCTCGATGATGTCCGAGCCGCCGAGCAGTTCGCCCTTGAAGTACAGCTGCGGAATCGTCGGCCACTGCCCGAAGAGCTTGATGCCTTCGCGCACTTCGGCGTCTTGCAGCACGTCCACGTGGGCGTAGTCGGCCACGATGCCGCCGACGATGCTGGAGGCTTTCATCGAAAAGCCGCACTGCGGACGCTGCGGGCTGCCCTTCATGAACAGCACCACCTCGTGCGAGGCGAGGATGGATTCGATGCGGGCGCGGGTCTCGGGGCTCAGGCTCATGGCGGTTATCGGCAGCACATTTTGAAGAGGCGTCCATTGTACCCGCGGCCGCTGATCGCCCCGGGTGAATGCGCCGCGTGCTTCTGGGGTGGACGGCCTCGCAGCGGACCTACGCCGCCGTGCGAATACCGATGCGCTTGAAGTCGCGAAGCATTGCCGCCGCGGCATCGCGGCCATCCCGAACGGCGGTGACCACCAAGTCCGCGCCGCGCAGGGCATCGCCGCCCGCCCACAGCTTGGGCACCGAGGTCTGATACGGCGAAGCTGAATGCCCCTTCCCCGCACCACCCACGCCCAGAATCAAGCCGCTGCCGGCCAAGGCCACGCCGTGCTCGGCCAGCCACGTGGGCGGGCTGGCGCGATAACCGAAGGCGAGAATCACCACGTCGGCATCAAGCAGTTCGGCTTCGCCATCAATCAGGGCAAAGCCGTCG
The DNA here is from genome assembly GCA_038324485.1 of Lysobacterales bacterium. Lineage (GTDB taxonomy): Bacteria > Pseudomonadota > Gammaproteobacteria > Xanthomonadales > Xanthomonadaceae > Silanimonas. The sequence continues at coordinate 706 of JBBQIA010000267.1, read as the reverse complement.
CGCCCGCGGGATTCGGTGACGGCCATCCGCAGGGCTTGAACGCGGCCATCGCCTTCGATGCCCAGCGGCGCCCGATGGAAGAGGAATTCGACGCCCTCATCGCGAGCGTTTTTCACCTCGCGGCGCGAGCCCGGCATGGAGGCCTCGTCGCGGCGATACACGCAGCTCACCTGCGCGGCCCCCAAGCGTCGCGCCGTGCGCACGCAGTCCATCGCCGTGTCGCCGCCGCCCAGCACGCGCACGCGCTTGCCCGACAGGTCGAGCATGGCCGCGTCCTCGGATGACAGCGTGCGGCCCAGCACGCGGCGAGCGTTGGCGATCAGGAAGGGCAGGGCAGGCAGCACGCCGGGCAGGTCTTGCCCGGGCAGGCGGGCGTCCACCGGCGTCGTGGCACCGGTGCCGACGAACACGGCGTCGTGTTCGGCCATCAATCGACCGAACTCGATGTCTCGGCCCACGTCGGTGGCCAGTTGAAACCGCACGCCCATGCCTTCCAGCACCTGACGGCGGGTGGCGATCACCGATTTTTCAAGCTTGAAGGGCGGAATGCCGAAGGTACGCAGGCCGCCGATTTCATCGAAGCGGTCGTACACCGTGGTGGCCACGCCGGCGCGCACCAAGCGGTCGGCACAGGCCAAACCGGCCGGCCCGGCGCAGATCACGGCCACGCGCTCCTTCCGCGGCTTCACGCGTGAGAGGTCGGGGC
>JBBQIA010000266.1:0-3484 GCA_038324485.1 Lysobacterales bacterium | reverse complement strand
ATCGCACTGGACGGCAAAGAAGGCTTCTTGAAGGGGCTCGCCGAGTCGATCAACGACCTGTTGGGCGCGACGCGCTCTGGCGTGAGCGAAGTGCAGGGGGTTCTCGCGGCACTGGCTGATGGCAACTTGGCTCAGCGTTCGACGGCCGAACTTCGCGGCGTGTTTGCGCAGATGCGCGACGACGCCAATACCAGCGCCGAGCGCCTGTCCGACGTGATCTCCGCCATCCGCGAGGCGGCCGAGTCGATCACCACGGCCTCCAGCGAAATTGCGGCTGGCAATCAAGATTTGTCGAACCGCACCGAGCAGCAGGCGGCCAGTGTGGAAGAGACCGCATCGTCGATGGAGGAACTCACCGCCACCGTGAAGCAAAACGCCGCGTCGGCCAAACAGGCCGCGACGCTGTCTGGCGGGGCCGCGCAGGTCGCGGTAGAAGGCGGACGCCTGGTGGATGACGTGGTTGAGACCATGAAACAGATTCAGGCCAGCTCGAAAAAGATTGGCGAGATTATCGGCACCATCAATGGCATCGCATTCCAGACCAACATCCTCGCTATCAATGCGGCGATCGAAGCGGCGCGCGCTGGCGAGGCGGGTCGCGGATTCTCGGTGGTGGCCAGTGAGGTGCGATCGCTGGCGCAGCGCACGGCCGATGCCAGCAAGCAGATTCGCGGGATCATCGAAGAATCGAACAAGCGGATCGGCAGCGGTTCGTCCCTGGCCGGGCAAGCCGGAAAGACCATGCAAGAAGTGGTCGGCTCCGTGCGGCGCGTGACCGACTTGATTGGCGAAATTTCGGCGGCCTCCATCGAGCAGAGCCAGGGCATCGAGCAGGTCAATCAGACCATCACCAGCATTGATGAAGCCACTCAGCAGAACGCAGCCTTGGTTGAAGAAGCGACCGCAGCGGCGCGCTCCATGGAAGATCAGGCCTCGGGTCTGGTGGACCTCGTCGCGCACTTCCAGCTGGCCGACCGTCAGAGCGAGGGTTGATGGATGGCCAGCGCCGGACAGCGTGATTTCGAGTACAGCGACCGCGACTTCAATCGCGTTTGCGAACTAATCCGCAAGCGCGTCGGCATTGCGCTGACCGGCAGCAAGCGCGACATGGTTTATAGCCGCCTAACGCGACGTCTGCGCGTACTGGGCCTGCATCGCTTCGAGGACTACTTAAAGCGGCTTGAATCGCAGCCGCAAGACAGTGATGAGTGGCAGCAGTTCACCAATGCGTTGACGACGAACCTCACCAGTTTTTTTCGCGAAAGCCATCACTTCGAAATTTTGGCTGAGCATCTTGCAGGCTTGAAGGCGAAAGGCGGCACGGTCGACATTTGGTGTTGCGCTGCATCGACCGGCGAAGAGCCCTATTCCATCTTGATCACCGCCTGCGAGGTGTGGGGCACGCTCAAGCCGCCAGTACGCCTTTGGGCGACGGACGTCGACACGCAGGTGCTGGAGACGGCATCGCGCGGCGTTTATCCGTATGAGCGCGTGGCGGCGCTGACCGATGCGCAGCGCAAAGCGTTCTTCTTGCGCGGCACGGGCGCCAACGACGGCATGGTGCGGGTGAAGCCGGCCCTGCGTGATCTGGTCGATTTCCAGAGTCTCAACTTGCTGGACGCCGCTTACCCCAGTTCGCCGATTTTTGCCGCCGTGTTTTGCCGCAACGTGATGATCTATTTTGACAAGCCGATGCAGCGCGAGATCCTCGCCAAAATCGTCAAAAAAATGGATTCTGAGAGCCTGCTCTACACCGGGCACTCCGAGAACTACATGCACGCCGGCGACATCGTCACCAGTGCCGGCCGGTCTCTGTACCGCCGCGCCGGTAGCGGTGGATGAAACTCCGCGTTGCCCGTGCCCTGGATCCCGACGCCTCGGCCAGATCGCGAGCGTCGCCGCTCGTTTACAAAGACCCGCAGCTCAACACCGACGTCATCAAGATTTTGCCGGCGGAGTTCTTCGTCACCGACCAGCCAGTGGGCCTGATGACGGTTTTGGGCTCATGTGTCGCTGCCTGCATCCGCGACCCGTTTACGAAGATGGGCGGCATCAACCACTTCATGCTGCCCGACGGCGACACCAGTGACGGTGCGCCGGCGCGCTATGGCTTGCATGCGATGGAGCTGCTGATTAACGAGCTGATCAAGGCCGGCGCCCGGCGCGAACGCTTCGAGGCCAAGGTGTTTGGTGGGGGCAACGTTTTGAAGAGCTTTACGTCGATGCCAGTAGGCACACGGAACGGTCAGTTCGTTTCCGAGTTTCTGCGCCAAGAACGAATCACCGTCGTCGCCAAAGACCTTGGCGGCATTCATCCTCGAAAAATCTGCTACTTCCCGATGACAGGAAAGGCCATGGTGAAACTCTTGCCGCACGCACACGATGATGCCGTAGCCGCCGAGGAAGTCGCGTACAAGGAGCGGTTGCGGCAGTCGCCGATTTCCGGCTCGGTGGAGTTGTTCTGATGCCCATCAAGGTTTTGATCATCGACGACTCCGCACTGGTGCGGCAGTTGCTTACCGAGATCCTGTCGAAAGACCCCGAGATCGAGGTGATTGGCGTTGCGCCCGACCCGATCATTGCGCGCGACAAGATCAAGCTACTCAGGCCTGACGTGCTGACGCTGGACGTGGAAATGCCGCGCATGGATGGCCTGCAGTTTCTGGCCAACTTAATGCGTCTCTATCCGCTGCCCGTGGTGATGGTGTCGAGCCTCACCGAAGCCGGTGCCGACGTAACGCTCAAGGCGCTGGAGCTGGGCGCCATCGACTTTGTGACCAAGCCTAAGCTGGACGTGGCCAAGGGCCTGACGGCCTACGGTCCGATCCTCTGCGAGAAAGTGAAGATGGCCGCGAAGGCGCGGATCATTGCGCTTCCTGCTCGGCCGGTGGAGAAGGCGGCCGTGACCACTGCGCCCGCTACCGCGATGGCCTTTCGCACGACCGACAAGCTGATCGCCATTGGCGCCTCGGCCGGCGGCACCGAAGCGCTGCGCGTGGTGCTGGAAATGATGCCGGCTGATGCCCCAGCCATCGTCATTACTCAGCACATCCCGGCGGAATTCAGTCGTCCCTTCGCCGAACGCTTGAACAAGCACTCGGCCATGGTGGTGATGCAGGCGGAAGACGGTTCGCCGATTTTGGCCGGTCACGCCTACGTGGCGCCCGGCGGCAAACATCTCGAGGTGGTGCGCGACGGCGCGCGCTGGCGCTGCCGCGTCACCGACACTGACCCGGTCAATCGTCACAAGCCTTCCGTGGGCGTGATGTTCAATTCCGTCTTGAAAGCGGCGGGCACGAACTCGGTTGCCGCGCTGCTGACTGGTATGGGTGATGACGGCTCACGCGAGCTGCTGACGCTCCGTCAGGCCGGTATTCGCACTCTCGTGCAAGACGAAGCCACCAGTGTGGTTTGGGGCATGCCCGGTACGGCGTTCCGTTTGGGCGCGGCGGACGAAGTCTTGCCGCTTGAAAAAGTGGCTGCG
>JBBQIA010000265.1:0-3485 GCA_038324485.1 Lysobacterales bacterium | reverse complement strand
CCTAGGTACGAATCGAAGCTGCCGAAAGGTTGATCGGCAAAGCGCAGCAGGCCCGCATTGGTGCCCGCCCAGATCGAGCCTTCGCGGTCGACAAAGAGCGCAGGCACGCGGTTGTTCGGCAATCCGCCAGCGCGACTGAAGCGTTCCAGGCCGCGCGGTGTTGCACGAAACATGCCTCGGTTGACCGTGCCAGCCAGCAGGTTTCCTTGAGAGTCCATGGCCAAGCTGGCGACAGCATCGTCGGGGAAGCCAGCTTCGTGCGGTCGGAAGCCGCCATTTCGGCCGCGATACACCCCATGGTGCGTGCCGACAAATAGCCCGCCGTCTGGCGCTCGGGCAAGCGCATACACGGCGCCCTCCGGCATGCCATCGGCTAAGCCGAATGACTGCACGCGGCCATTTTCGATGCGGACCAAGCCTTCCGAGGTTCCCGCCCAGACCACGTCATTGGCATCAGGCAGCAGGGCGAACATCTGCTCGGACGGCAGCCCCTCGTCCTTACCGAAGCCCGTGGCGCTGCCATCGGGGTCGATGCGCACCAAACCTTTGCTTTCATGAGCCACCCAGAGGCGCCCTGAGTCGTCCAATTCGGCGCGCATGGTTTCGTCTTGCGCCAAGCCGTCCGCCACGCCGATGCGTGTCCACTGTCCATCGCGCAAGAGCATCACTCCACCGCGCGAGGTCGAGACCACCAGCGTTTCGGGCGAGCGCGCGGAAATGGCGCGGATACCCTGATCAGAAAAGGCATCGACGTTTTGCGGTCCGTACAAGACGAAGTCTTGACCGTTGTAGCGCACTAAGCCTTCCCAGGTCGCCAGCCACAGGTAGCCGTCGGCCGTCTGCGCAATGTCGTTGACTTGGTTATGGGGAAGTCCGTTCCGGGTGGTCCACACGTCGCGCGCAAAAGCCGCCAGCGGCTTTTCATCCATGGCGTTCGCAGCCATCGGCAGCAGGGCAGCGATGCACGCCGCAGCCGCCAAGATAAGGGCGTGAAAAAATCGGTGTTGCATGCGTCCTCCGTGGAGAGCGCCTGTCTCTTCCGGCCTAGCCCGGAAGACCGCCCAGCGCACCCATATGCCGACGATACTGCCTGAGTTCGTCGATGGACTCTCGCGTATCGGCCAAAGCCGTGTGGGCGCCCTGCTTTTTGATGCTATCCAGAACCTGCGGCGCCCAACGGCGGGCCAGTTCTTTCAGGGTCGAGACATCGAGGTTCCGATAATGGAACCACTTTTCGAGGCGTGGCATCTGACGGGAGAGAAAGCGTCGGTCCTGACAGATGGAATTGCCGCACATCGGCGACTTGCCGGCCGGCACCCACTGGCTCAAGAAGTCGCAGGTGAGCGCCTCCGCTTCGGCGATGCCGTGCGGGCTCTCTAAGACGCGGTCCCAAAGGCCGGATTTTCCATGCGTGCCGCGATTCCATTCGTCCATGGCCTCCAGCGTCGCCAGTGGATGGCGAATGGCCAGCGACGGGCCTTCTGCCAGTACCTGTAGATCCCGGTCGGTCACGATGGTCGCGATCTCGATGATGGAATCCGAGAGCGGATCGAGACCGGTCATTTCCAGATCAATCCAAATCAGGCGGGTGTCATCGTGGGCGGGCGTCGTCATGACGTGAGTGTAACGACTTCGTTACGACCGATTTTGCCGTGCGGCACCACAGAGTCGGGTAAATCACGCCGTTGGTCAGCGCGTGGCGCTTTTCTACGCCACCGTTCTTAGGTCATCATTCGTGGCGATGATCCAACCCCTACTTTCCTTGCCCGACACCCTTGCACACCCTGCCGTGATTGGAGCGATGTTGGCGCCGGCCTTGTTGATGGCCGCCACCGGGTCGCTCCTGATCTCAGCGAATGCACGTCTGGCGCGGGTGGTGGATCGGCTGCGCTTGCTGGTGATCGATACGGCCCCAGAGGACGAAACCCCGATCCGTGACCGCGAAATTGGTGAACACCGCCGGCGCGCCGCCTTGGTCTTGCGTGCGTGCTTGATGCTTTACGTGGCCTTGGGCTGCTTTATTGGCACCAGTCTCGCCCTGGCCGTGAGCGCGCTGGCTGAAGCGCGAGTCGCCGTCGTGGCGACCGTACTAGCCCTGCTGGGCATGGCGTCCTTGCTAGGCGCGGCCATGGCTATGGGGCGCGAAGTGAGCCTCGCGGTGCGCAGCCTCGATACCGAGCTCGACGCGATTATCGCGGCGCGACGGGCTTTGCCCGCTTCGCCCGAAAGTAGGCCGTAAGCATCGCGGAGGCCTCCTCGGCCATCGGGCCCTGCGTGACGTCGATGCGGTGGTTGTGGCGAGGATCGGCCAGTAGATCAAACACGCTGCCTGCGGCGCCGGTCTTCGGGTCGGCGGCGGCATACACCACGCGCCCCACGCGGGCATGAATCATCGCCATCGCGCACATCGCGCAGGGCTCTAGCGTGACGTAGAGCGTGGTGCCCAAAAGCCGGTGATTGCCCAGCGCCTGCGCGGCCCGCCGCAGCGCGACAATTTCCGCGTGCGCCGTCGGGTCGCAGTCGCTGATGTTGCGATTCGAGCCTTCGGCGAGCAAGGTGCCGTCGGCTGCGACCAGCACCGCGCCTACCGGCACTTCGTTGTCCTCGTGCTCGGCGCGACGCGCCAGCGTGAGGGCGTGAGTCATCCAGCGGGTGTCGTCGATTACTCCCACTCGATCGTCGCCGGCGGCTTGCCGGAGATGTCGTACACCACGCGCGATACGCCGCGCAGTTCATTGACGATGCGACGGGCCACGACGTCCAGCAACGAGTACGGCAGGTGCGCCCAGTGCGCCGTCATGAAATCGACCGTTTCTACGGCGCGCAGAGCAATCACCCACTCGTAGGCGCGTGCGTCACCCACCACGCCGACCGACTTCACCGGCAGAAACACCGCGAAGGCCTGCGAGGTCTTGTCGTACCAATCGGCCTTGCGAAGTTCTTCGATAAAGATGGCGTCTGCGCGAGCGAGGATGTCGGCGTACTCGCGCTTCACCTCGCCCAGAATGCGAACGCCAAGGCCGGGGCCTGGGAACGGATGGCGGAACACCATGGCGCGCGGCAGGCCCAGCTCGACGCCAATGCGCCGGACTTCGTCTTTGAACAATTCGCGCAGAGGCTCGACCAGCTTTAACTGCATGCGCTCGGGCAGGCCGCCGACGTTGTGGTGGCTCTTGATGACGTGCGCCTTGCCGGTCTTGCTGCCGGCCGACTCGATGACGTCGGGGTAAATCGTGCCCTGCGCCAGCCACTTCACCTTCGGCAGTTTCTTCGATTCTTCCTCAAAGACCTCGATGAACAGACGGCCGATGATCTTGCGCTTGGCCTCCGGGTCGCTGATGCCGGTTAGTTCGCGATAGAAGCGCTCCGCAGCGTTGACGCGAATGACCTTGATGCCCATGCCGCCCTGCCCGGCATTCTCGGCAAACATCGCCATCACCTGATCGCCTTCGTTGTAGCGAAGCAATCCGGTGTCGACGAACACA
>JBBQIA010000264.1:0-3506 GCA_038324485.1 Lysobacterales bacterium | reverse complement strand
CGAGCTACTTACTCGATCAGAGTGGCCAGCTTCGTTTCGACGCTGCTGACCCCGACGCGCGTGCCGATGCGTTGTCCGAATGGTTCCAAGCGAGCACACCGCCGGCCAATTTCGGCACGCCGCACGCGACCCAAGCGAATGGGCCATGGAGTCACGCCCAAGAGCAGGCGGGCTGGGGCGATGGCCTTGATGAATTGGAGTCCATCGACGAGTCCGACGAAGACGCCTTCCACGAGGACGCCTACGCCGAGGACTTCATGGACGACGACGAGGGCGTGCTGCTTACGACCTCCTCGCGCGACCTTGAACCAGCCGGCTGGTAACCGCCATGGCCTTCTCGCTCGAACAAATCCAGGGCCTGCTTGGCGGCAGCACCGATCTTGCTTCACTGATGGCCTCCAGCGGCCAAAGCAATCCCGCTATGGAAGCGGTGCTCGGCGCCATCGCGCAGCAGCGTGCGGCGGCAGCAGCGAACGCGGAAGCCGAGGTCGATACGGCAGAAAGCGCGGATGACGCGCCCGATCGCATAGCGGGATTAGAAGCGCGCTTCGATCAGCTGCGCGACGTCGCCCGACGCATGGACGCGGAGCTTCGCCTATTGCGCCGCCGCAATGCGCAATTAGCGGCCGCACTCGGCGCCTGCCCGCAGTGCTGGGGCGAAGACCCCGAGTGCACGGTCTGCGCGGGCGAAGGCCAACCCGGATCAGCGCCCCCGCATCGCCAGCACTTTCGCCACTACGTGGCCGGCATACGCGGCAGAACGACACCCGCCACACCCCCGTTCCCTCGCGCCATCACCGGTTTCGCCGGTGGATCGCAGGACTGACCGACGCATTCGCGTCGACCCCACCCCAGGAGAGTTGCCATGAACGCTTACTACGAAGATGACATTACCGAAATGGAAGAGCACGACGAGTTTGACGAGCGCCTGCGTCGTCCGACATCACGACGTTTCCCATCCCTGCCCGTGCCGCGGCCCGGCAACATCCTTTCGCCGGCGCAATCCTCGCGACCGGTGACGCGAACGGAATTCACCACCGCCACGCGCAAGCTTGACGAAAAGGTCAGCGTCAACTCGCGCGCCATCAAGACCGTCGAAAGTCGCGTCAACGGCATTGCCGACGTCAACGCCCGTCAGTCGAAGTCGATCAAAGCGGTGGAGGCCGACGTGAAGTCGGTGCGTGAGATTTCGATGCTGCTGCCCCTGCTGAATTCGCAAAAGACCGCGATGGTGAATGGCACGGAGGTCGTGGTTCCGAGCGACGACATGTTCTCGAAGCTGCTGCCCCTGCTGCTGCTCTCGGGCGGCGGCGGACTGATGGGCGGTGGCGGCACGGCCGGTGCAGACAGCAGCAGCGGCTTAGGCGGAATGCTTCCGCTGATGCTCATCCTCTCGTCGCAAAAGTAATGCGGCATCCGTCTAGGAGAAGGTCATGAGCGCGCTCATGCAGTTACTGATTGGTCGGGAAATGGCCCGACGAAGTGGCGTCGAGGGCAACGCTAGCCAGATTCGGATTGGCGCCCTTGCTGCCGTGGTGCCGAATCCGATGCTCGGTCTCATCGTGGCGAAGATGGCGAGCGAGCGCGAAGCCCCGCTGGCCCGCGCGAACCCGATTGAAAACGAGAAGCCCAACGACAAGACGGGCGAGGCCAAGCCACCGGCCGAGTCCCCCGCGCCGCCGCCGTCATCGGGGCAGACGAAAGCGAAAGCGTGAAACCCGACCGCTCGAGGTGATCCATGGATCCGGCACTGCAAGAAGTGTTACGCGAAGGTGCTGCTGATGACGCCGTGCCGGCCATCATTCGTCTCGAGCCGGGCCAGGAGCCACCCCCGCATTTGCAGGTGGTGGCACGCTTCGGCGACATCGCCACGGTAAGGATTCGCCGTGGCGATGTCGGCGAGGCCTATGCCTCCGACGCCATTGCCAGCTTCAAGGCCATTCAATGGCTGATGCCCGAACCTGAAGTGGGCGATGCACCGATGGACGAGCTGGTGCAGACGCCAGCCGCACGCGAAACCGACGGTCGCCGAGAACCCGGATGGCCGACCGGACGCGGCACGGTGGTGGCCGCGCTGGACTGGGGGCTGGATTTCACCCATCCGGATTTTCGCCATGAAAACGGCCGCACGCGACTGCGTGCGCTTTGGGATCAGGGCGCACGTTATGACGCCCGCCATCCCAATCGATACGGCTATGGCCGCGTGTTTGATCAAGCCGCGATTGATGCCGCCTTGCTCGAACTAGACCCGTTTAAAGCACTGGGCTATGAACCGCGACGCGCGGACCGCGGCAGTGGCACCCACGGCACCCACGTCTTGGGCATTGCGGCAGGCAATGGTCGCAGCGGCGGGCCAGAAGGCTTCGCACCCGAAGCGGAACTCTTGTTCGTGCACATGGGCGCCAGCGCAGGGCACGGCGGCGCGCAGAGCTTGACCGACTCCGCAGCGGTGCTGGAGGGGCTCGATTTCGTTCACCGCGTGGCGGGCGCTGCGCCGGCCTGCATCAACTTGAGCATGGGCACACATGGCGGGCCGCATGACGGCAGCACTCTGGTGGAGCGCGGCATCGATGCGTTCTTGCTGAGCCTTCCCGGCCGCTACGTCGTGCAAAGCACCGGCAACTATTTTTCGCGGCGAGTCCATTCGGCCGGCCGTTTGAGCACCGGCGAGCGCATTCGATTGCCGCTGATCATCGATGCCGATGACACGACGCCGAACGACGTCGAGCTTTGGTACCGCGGCAGCGACACGTTTCGCATCACGGTGGAAGGCCCCGACGGGCGCGAGTACGCCAGTGCCGAACTCGGACAAACCGCCGTCGTGAAGGACAACGGCCAGGAGATCGGCCGTCTCTACCACCGACGAAATGATCCAAACAACCAGGACCATCAGGTGGTGCTCAGACTGGATGCGCCAGCAGCCGTGGGCCGCTGGACGGTGGTGATCGACGCCCGCCACGTCGTCGATGGTCGCTGGAATGCGTGGATCGAACGCGACTCGCGCTGCGCGCCCTGTCAGTCGATGTTTCCGGGCACGCATGCGGTGCGCAGCACCACCACTGGGTCCATCTGCAACGGCCAAGAAAGCATTGTGGTCGGCGCTTACGACGCGCGTCAGCCGCAGCGCCCACTCGGGCGTTTCAGCAGTGCAGGACCGACGCGAGATGGCCGAAGCAAACCGGACCTGCTGGCCCCGGGCGTGCAAGTGCTTTCGGCACGCTCGCGGCCACTGAATGCCCGCAGCGAATCGACACTGCTTACGCGCATGTCTGGCACCAGCATGGCCGCGCCCCACGTCACCGGCAGCATCGCGCTGCTCTGCGAAATCCTCGGCGGTAGACCGAGCCATCGCCAGATTCGCGAGCTCCTTCGCCAGACCTGCCGCACTCACGAGGGCGCCGACCCGCTGGCGCCGCAGCGCAGCGGCGCGGGCCGCCTAGACACCCTCGCCGCCCTGCGTCTGGCGCAGCAGTCGCTGCCGCAGACGCCTCCCTCCCCCATAGCCG
>JBBQIA010000263.1:0-3523 GCA_038324485.1 Lysobacterales bacterium | reverse complement strand
GCCCTTTGATTTGCGCACGCGAATTTTCAAGATCACGCCGGACCCGGGCGTCATCGAGGTGAACGTGCATCCCGCCCGCAGTTGGAAAGAGCAGGTCGAGATCACCGAGGTCGTCTACGAGCAGGCGCGGCAGTCGCGCTTGGCCACCGACAAATTCTTGCTGGACGGACGGCGCATCGGCACCGGCGGCGGCAACCACATCGTGGTCGGCGGCAAGACGCCCGCAGACAGCCCCTTCCTGCGCCGTCCCGACCTGCTGCGCAGCATGATCACGTTTTGGCAGCACCATCCCAGCTTGTCGTATCTGTTTTCGTCGCTCTACATCGGTCCCACTAGTCAGTCGCCACGCATTGACGAGGCGCGCCTGGATTCGCTCTACGAGCTGGAGATCGCGTTCCAGCAGATCCCCGAAGGCGAAGAAATGCCGCTGTGGTTGATCGACCGACTGCTGCGCAATCTGTTGATTGATGTGTCGGGCAACACCCATCGCGTCGAGTTCTGCATCGACAAGCTCTACAGCCCCGACAGCGAAACCGGCCGGCTTGGCCTGCTCGAACTCCGCGCCTTCGAAATGCCGCCGCATCCGCGCATGAGCCTCGTGCAAAGCCTGCTGGTGCGCGCCTGCATCGCCACCTTCTGGAAGACGCCCTACAGCGGAAAACTCGTGCGCTGGGGCAGCCGCCTGCACGACCAATTCATGCTGCCGCACTTCGTCTGGAACGACCTGAAGGAAGTGCTCGATCATCTGCATCGCGCCGGGTATCCGGTGCGGCTGGAGTGGTTCGAGCCGCTCTTCGAATTCCGCTTCCCGAAGCTGGGCACCGTCGGCCTGGGCGACATCGAGCTGGAACTTCGCACTGCGCTCGAACCCTGGCCGGTGATGGGCGAAGAATCGACGGGCTCCGGCGTAAGCCGCGGCGTGGATTCCTCGCTGGAGCGCTTGCAGGTCCGGGCAACGGGCATGATCCAGCCGCATCACGTACTGACCTGCAACGGGCATCGCGTGCCGCTGCAGTCGCTTCACGACGGTCGTTCGGCGGTCGGCGGCGTGCGCTTCAAGGCATGGGCGCCGTATTCCTCCTTGCATCCCACTCTGCCCGCCGATTCGCCCTTGGTGTTCGATGTGGTGGACACCCGCTACGGCCGCTCCATCGGCGGCTGCACGTATCACGTCGCTCACCCGGGCGGGGTCAACTACGAACGCGTGCCGATCAACGAGAACGAAGCCGAGGGACGCCGCCTGTCGCGCTTCCATGCGGCAGGGCACACGCCCGGATCAGTGGCGGTGTCCGACCTAGGGCCGAACCCAGAATTCCCCCTGACCTTGGACCTGCGGCTGGCGGCGACGCCGCGCCTGCCCTAAGGCGTGACATCGCAAGGCCGGCGGGCACCGCCGGCGTCTTGTGCAGTGCGGCAAAGACAGCCTACTCTCGGCTCCCCTCCACGGGCCGCCCCCATGTCCGCGTTTGCCGCACTTCGTCATCTGTCTTGGCTGTCTCCGCTTTTTGATCGTGCGAAAGCGCGCCTCGCCGATCACGAGGCCGAGCGCATCGCGGCACATTTCGTCACTCACCTACCGCCGCGCATCGCTCGCGACCCTGCTGAGCGCGAGGCCGTGTTCCGCCTGCGCCATGCGGTCTACTGCGAGGAGCTGGGTTTCGAGCCGCAGCGCGACGATCGCCGCGAGTGCGACGAGTTCGATTCACGCAGCTGGCATGCGTTTCTGCATCATCCCGGCAGCAACAGCATGGCCGGTGCGGTTCGCGTGGTGACCTGCAACGACCGCGATGACGCATTGCCGATGGAGGTCCACTGCCCCGAAGCCCTAAGCAGCGCGCGGCTGCGGCCTTCGGTATTTCCGCGCGGCACAGTCTGCGAAATTTCACGCTTGGCCGTGCCGGCCCACTTTCGTCGCCGCGCCAGCGATCGATTTCACGGCGCGGCGATGGGCGGCATCGACCCACGACAGTTCGATGCCACCACCTTGCGCTGCTTTCCGTGGATTGCCGTTTCGCTGTATTTTTCAGCCGCGGCCATGGTGCGCTTGAGTGGCCGTCACCACGCCTTCGTGATGGTGGAGCCGCGACTCGCACGCGCGATGGCCTTTGTCGGACTGGCCTTTCAGCAAGTCGGGCCGGCGGTCAACTTTCATGGACTGCGCGCGCCCTATTACATCAATCGCACCCTGCTTCTTGAGGGATTGACGCCCGGCTTTCGCCGCCTGCTGGACGCGGTGGAAGCGGGCTTGGGGGCTGCTGCCGAGCCTCCACCTCATAGTGATCTTCCCGGCCAAGGCGGCTGATAGGCTTGGACCACTACCCTTGCTCGGAATTCGTCATGCATCGTCGTGTCCTGCCGCTTGTTCTTGCGCTTGGCTTCGCCCTTCCTGCCTTGGCCTTATCGCCGCCCGCCGCACCGCCGGTGCAGCGCGAAGAGGTCGGAAACCGCATCAGCGAAAACATTCCGGCACCCGATGCCGCCCTGCTTGAACGCCTGAGTCGCTATCAGAGCACCCGCGGAGCCAGCTTGAGCGGCTGGGCCGGCAATGACGCGCTGCTGGTCACCACGCGCTTTGGCGAAACCAATCAGGTGCATCGCATCAGCCAGCCCTTGGGCATGCGCGAGCAAATCACCTTCAATCGCGAACCCACCAGCGCCGTGCGTCCGCAGCCGGGCCACGACGGCTTCCTCTTCGCCAAAGACGAAGGCGGCTCCGAATTTTGGCAGCTGTATCGCTTCGACCTCGGCACCCGCGAGGCCAGCCGCGTCACCGACGGTCAGCGTTCACGCAACGAAGCACCGCTGTGGTCGCACGATGGCACCCAGCTGGCCTTCACCAGCACCATGCGCAACGGCGTCGACAACGACCTTTGGGTCAAGACCGGCGACGCAGCGCCGCGCATGGTGATCAGCGGCAACGGACCCTGGTACGCCAGCGACTTCTCGCCGGACGGAACCAAGCTGCTGGTGATTCGCGTCGTGTCGATTAACGAAAGCTATCCCGGCGAAGTGGACCTAAAGACGGGCGCGCTGACGATGTTCCCGATCGACGGCGACCGCGCCGCCTTCACCGCATTCCGCTATGCACCAGATGGCCAAGGCGCCTACTACATCTCCGACGAAGGCACGGAGTTCCGCACGCTGCGCTATCACCGTCCCGACATGCCGACGGCGCTGATGCTGAGCGAAGGCATTGAGTGGGACGTCAGCGGTATGGACATCGCCGACAACGGCCAGCATCTGGTCTTTGCCACCAATGAAGACGGCATCGGCCGCCTGCATTTGCGCAGCCTTCCCGACCATCGCGAAATCGCGCTTCCCGAACTGCCGGTCGGCGTGATCGGCGGCTTTGCCTTCTCGCCCGACGGTGCGCGCATTGCGGTCACCTTGAACACATCCACCTCGCCGAGCGACGTGCACGTTATCGACATCGCGGCCAACACCCTCACCCGCTGGACGCAGAGCGAAGTAGGCGGTCTCGACACCTCGCGCTTCGTCGCGCCCAGTCTGATCCGCTACAACA
>JBBQIA010000262.1:0-3526 GCA_038324485.1 Lysobacterales bacterium | reverse complement strand
CTTGGTGCTCTCGGGCAATGCCGGCGAAGTGGCCGCCCTGCTAACCAGCACCCGCAGGCGCTGGCTGGAAGCGGTTCGAGCCGATGCCCGCCTTCCCGGCGTTGCCGACGTCTTCGACCCCGAACGACCATCTGATCCGATTCGCGTCAGCCGTTTTTTGGAAGCGATCAGCAGCCGCGATGCCATCAACATCCACTCCGTCGGGCTGGTCGGCTTAGACGGCCGAGTCGTGGAAGACTCGCGCGCCATTCGTCGCGGCCGCGACGAATCTCTGGAACCTTGGGTGTTGCGCACTCTGGCAACGGGACAGCCGCAGCTCGTTGGTCCGTATCAGGCCCAGCAAGAAACGTCGCCCAACCTCTACGTCGCGGCCATTGTTCGCGATGCCGATGAAGTGCCGCGCGGCCTGCTTCGACTGCGCTTCAACTCGGCCGTGCTCGATCAGCTGATGGCATCGGCCCTGCTGGCCTCGCCCGGCCTTTCCGCCAGTCTGGTCGACGACGAGGGAAGGCCTTTGGCGACGATTGGCGTCGCCGCGAATGAGGCCATGACACGCTCCAACGCCACTCTGGCTGTTAATGAGCATCCGTTCGATTTAGGCAGCGAGCGCGCTGCCGTGGCGCCCGTAGAGGGCGCCTCGTGGCGCGTCGTGGTTCGCCAGCCGATCAACGCTTGGGGAGCCTCGCAGCAGCAGTTGCTGGTCGATTGGCTCATTCAAAACCTGCTGCTGCTGGGCATCCTGCTGGGCGCCTCGCTGTGGCTGGGCGCCCGCATCGCTGCGCCGCTCGCGCGCTTCAGCGCCGTGGCCGCGCGCATGGCAAGGGGCGACTACAGCCCGGTCCCGCGCGGTGCCGGGCCCGATGAGGCTCAGGCTCTGGGTCACGCCTTGGATGGCTTAGCCGCGCGACTGAGCGAAACCATCGGCTCGCTGGAGAGCGAACTTCAAGAACGTCGCCGGGCGCAGGACGCGCTGCGAAGCAGCCGTGAGCAATATTTGGCCTTGGTAGAGCGCCTGCCCGGCGCCGTCTACCGCTGCCGCAGCGAACCGGGCTGGCCCATGGACTATTTAAGCCCGCAGATTCAGGAGCTGACGGGTTACACGGCCGCCGAGCTGCTGACCGGTGACGGGACCGGGTTCGCCTCCCTCATTGTCGAAGAAGACATGCCCCTGACCCTCGCCATCGGCGAGGCCGCCATGCGCGAAGGTCGCAGCTTCGAGCTGCGCTATCGCATTCGTCACGCCGATGGACGCATTCGCTGGATTTGGGAATTAGGCAATGTCGAACGCGATGCAAACGGTCAGATGACGGAGTTGACCGGCGTCTTCTTCGACATCACCGCCCAGCACACCACCGAGCAGGCGATGAATCTGCTTCGTGGGCGGATTGATGCGCAGGTGGGTGGCGACTACTTTGCGGCGCTGGCCAAAGGGCTGGCGCGCGTTTTGGACGTTGATCACGTGATGATCGGGCGTTTCTTGGGTGAGCCCCCGTCGCGTCTCGACACGCTGGCGCTATCGAGGCGCGATGGCGGCAACGATCACCTCTGCTTTGACATCAGCGGGGCGCCCTCCGGCATTGTTTTGAAGGCTGGCCGATTGGATGTGGAAGACGACCTGCATTCTCGGTACCCGGCAGATTTGGATCTGGCCGAACGGAAGAGTCGCTCTTATGCGGGGCGCCGCCTCGATGCGCGCGACGGCAGGCCGCTCGGCGTCTTGGCCGTGCTCGACAGCAAGCCGCGTCGGCAGGACGACGAGTCGGTCGCACTGATCGACCTGTTTCAGGCGCGTGCAGCCGCCGAGCTCGAGCGCGTCATCGCGCAAGAGTCACTGCAGCATCTGGCCGACACCCTCGAGAATCGAGTCGCTGAACGCACCGAGGAATTGGAAGCCGCCAATGCGTCGCTATCGGAAGCGATGTCACAGCTGGTGCAGCGCGAGAAGATGGCGTCACTCGGCAATCTGGTCGCCGGCATCGCACACGAATTGAATACGCCAATCGGCAATGCGCTGACGGTGTCGACGGCACTCAGCGAACTTCAGACGGAATTGAGTGAGGCGCTGGATGCCGGCGCGCTGAAGCGCTCCATGCTTGAGCGCCATATCCGCGAAAACAGCGACGCGGCGCGCTTGATCGAGCGCAACCTTCAGCGAGCGGCCGAGCTGATCACCCACTTCAAGCAGGTGGCGGTGGACCAGACCAGCATGCGACGTCGGGACTTCCATCTCGACGAGCTGGTTCGAGACGTCTTGTCCACGGTGAGCCCGCTTCTCAAGCGCACGCCACACCGTGTCGACGTGGACATTTCGCCAGGACTGGCGCTCGAGAGTTACCCCGGGCCACTCGAACAAGTGCTGACTAATTTGATCGAGAACAGCCTCATTCACGGGTTTCAGGAAGGGTCGACGGGGCGCATCCTCATCTCGGCGACGCAGATCGAGGATCGAGTGCAGCTGAACTACTCCGACGACGGCATCGGCATCCCTGCGTTGCTGCAGCACCGCGTGTTCGATCCGTTTTACACGAGCAAACTCGGCCAAGGCGGCAGCGGCTTGGGCCTGTATCTGGTGTACACCTTGGTTCACGGCCCGTTGGCAGGCACGATCCAACTGGATGATTCGCCGGGCCAAGGAGCCCGATTCACCATGGTGTTTCCGCTCAGCGCGCCGGAAGTCGACGAGGAAGTCAGGGCATGAATGACGAATGGATTACCTTCGCAGCCGAGACGGATGCGGTCGAGGACATCACCCACGGCTGGTGCGTGGTGGTGGTTGACGACGACGCGGAAGTACACGAAGCCACGCGCTTTGCTTTGCGCCACGTGCAGGTGCAGGGGCGACCGCTGAATTTAGTGCACATGCATTCGGCTGCCGAGGTGCGCGAGCGCCTGCCGAGCTTGGGGGTTCCGGCCGCCATCCTGCTCGATGTCGTGATGGAAACCGAAGACGCCGGCCTGCAGCTAATCGACTTCATTCGCAAAGACTGTCGTCTGGGCGCCACGCGCATCGTGTTGCGAACTGGGCAGCCCGGCTATGCGCCGGAACTCAGCGTATTTACGCGCTACGACATCAATGACTACTTCACCAAGGCCGAACTGTCGCGCACCCGGCTGATTACCGCGATTACGTCGGCGGTGAAGAGCCATGAACAAATTCGCACCATCGAAGAGAGTCGCCGCGGTCTTGAACTGATCGTGCGCTCATCGCCGGGCTTGCTGGAACCAAAGAGTCTCGCGACCTTTGCCGAAGGCCTGCTGACGCAGGCGAAAAGTTTGCTGGGCCGCCCGATCGATGGCCTTGTCTGCGCGCAGCGCGGCTCGCCGATCGACCCCTGCGATGATCAACTCTTCGTGGTGGGGGCCACCGGCGCGCTGTCAAAATCACTGGGGCGGCCCTTGGCCGAGCTGCATGACGAGACGGTCATCGGTGCAGTGAGCAAGTCGCTGCAAGACCGGCGAAACGTCCATGGCGACCGTTTTAGCGTTCTGTATTTATCGACTCAAGATCGCGAGGGGGCTCTCTATG
>JBBQIA010000261.1:0-3541 GCA_038324485.1 Lysobacterales bacterium | reverse complement strand
CCAAGGTGCTGCCGTAGAGGTGGATGTCGACCTTGCGATCATCGATGAAGAATTCATCGACGAAGGCGCCGTCGCCGTAGGCAGCGGCGGCAAAGCCGAGGTCTTGTGCGGTCAAGCCCAGTTCTGCGGCGCGCTCCCAGTCGGGACGCAGTTCAATCAGCGGCTGGCCTAATTCCAAGGACGAGGGCGAGGAACCGATGCTGGGGTTCTCGAACGCCCCTTCGGCACGGCGGTAGAGCCCGTCTGCCACGGAGTAGAGCGTGGCGAGGTCGGCGCCCGTCACATCGAGATTGACGCTGCGCGTGCCGCCGTCGTTGCTGGAGATGATCGAGCCGCGCGACGAAAACGCGCGCATACCGGGATAGGCGCGGTAGCGGGTATCGATGGCAGCCATCAGCGCTTCGATGTCGCCGGGGTCGATCGTCTCGGCGATGATTCGCAGGCTGCCCGCCGATACGCTGATCGACAGCGTGCGAAGGGGCGGTACGTCGGTGTCGCCTGCCGCGAACGCATCGCCTTCGGCGTCGACATGAGGCTGCAGCTGGTCCTGCACCTCCAGCGCGATGCGGTGCATGGTCTCGAGGTTGGTGCCGGGCGGGGCGTTCATGACCGAGAAGGTCTTGGGTTCTTCGCCTTCGGGCAGGTACTCGGCCGGCGGCGTCAGCCACACGGCGGCACCGCCCGAGATCACCAGCATGCCGACCAGGATCGCGTTGCGTCGCTTGGGTCGCGCCAGCACCTGATCCACTAGATCGGCGATGCGGCCGCCGCCGGGCGCCGGTGCGTCGGGCGCCGGCATGAATCGCGAGGGCATCGACACCGTGGCCAAGGGCACGAGCGTGATGGCGGTGAGCAAGGACGCCAAAATAGAGGCCGAAATGGCGATCGCGACGTCCGAATAAAGCTGGCCGGCTTCTTGGGCGATGAAGAGCACGGGCGCGAAGACCAGCACCGTCGTGAGCGTCGAGGCCACCACCGCGGGCCAGACTTCCTGCACGCCCTGAAGCGCGGCGTCGAAGCGCGAGAGTCCTTCGCGGCGCTTTCGTTCGATGTTCTCCAAGACGACGATGCTGTTGTCGAGCGTCATTCCGATGGCAAAGGCAATGCCAGCGAGCGAAATCACGTTGATGGTGCGGTCGAACAGCTGCAGGCCGAGAAAACCGGCCAGGGTGCAGAACGGCAAGCCAATCACGCCAATGGCGGTCAGGCTTGCCGAGCGCAGGAAGCCATACATCACCAAGCTCGCCAGAACCGCGCCGATCAGCAAGTTTTGCCAGACGTTGCGAACCGAGTCCTCGACATACCGGGCGTCGTCGGAATTGAGCAGCATGCGCATGCCGATGGGCTCGAGCAGCTCGCGGTTGATCTCGTCCATCACCGGCAGCATGTCGCGCTTGATGTCGATGACGTTAGAGCCTGCTTCTCGCTGCACCGAAAGGCTGAGGCTGCGCTCGCCGCGCGAGTAAGCCAGCGAGCGAATTTCGCCGTGGTCGAGCACCACTTCAGCCACGTCGCCAAGCCGAACGAAGGCGCCGTCGCGTTCGGCCAGCACCAGACGACTCAACTCATCCAGCGTGTCGAAGCGGCCGACCGTGCGCACAAGGTAGCGGCGCTCGCCGCTGTCGAGATCGCCTGCGGAGACATCGCGATTACGCTCGACGATGGCGCGGCGAACGTCGCCTAGCCCAAGCTGGCGTTCGGCCAAACGGAGCGGGTCGACCGTGATCCGCACCTGTCGCGAGGCCCCGCCGCCCACGTTCACTTGCGAAACGCCGGGCACGCGCTCCATTCGCGGGCGCACGTTGTCGTCGATGAAATCGCGCAGCAGGTCGACGTCGAGGTTTCGCGGGTTGCCGTCCTGCGGCACAACCGCGAAGTACATGAAGGCATTCGCCGAAAATGAGCTGGCGGTGAGGCGCGGCGGGTCGACGTTCTCGGGGTAATCCGCGACTTGGCTGAGCGCATTGCTCACGCGGATTAGGGTTTCTTCGATGTTGGTCCCGTTTGGGAATTCCAGCTCGATCGACGCTTGGCCGGTACTGGCCGAAGACAGCATCCGCTGCAGGGTAGGCACACTACGGAGGAAGTTTTCCTGTTCGATCAGGATTTCTTTCTCGATGTCTTGCGGCGTGGCGCCGGGCCAACTCGTCTCCACCGAAATGGTCCTGACGTCGAGGTCGGGAATCATCTGTACGGGGATGCGCAATGCAGCAAGGATGCTGAGCACCACGACGATGAGGGCCGCCACCCACACTAAAATGCCCTGCCGCAGGATGCGCTCAAACATGATTTAGCGCTCGCTGCCGGGCTGCACGGCTTCGCCATCGCGCAGGCGACTGAAGCCGCGAACGATGACCTGCTCGCTGCCGTCTAGGCCGGTCAAGACATGCATGGGGTTGTCGAGTCCGGGCGCGATGGTGACGCGCCGCGCCTCAGCCACGAAGCCCGCGCTGGCGGGAACGGCCAACCACACGCCAAATCCGCCATCGGGGTAGCTGACCAGCGCGTCGCGCGGTAGCTGCCATGCCTTGCGCGTTCCTCGCAACGCGATGGTCACTGAGCCTGAGCTGCCGGGCAGCAGGGATGGTGTCTGCGTCGGAACGCGAAGCCGCAGCAAGAAGCTGCGCGAGCCGGCATCGCTGGCCGGCACTTCGGCTTCAATTTGCACGCCTCTGATCGGCGCGTCGCGGCCGTCGAGCGTCAGCTGTGGCGTGGCGGCGCTGTCGAGGCGGCCGAACCACTCCTGCGGCACGCGGGCATCGAAGCGCAGCGCCTCGTTCGAGAGCAGCACCAAGACCGGCGAGCCGGGGTCGACCCACTCGCCGACGTCAACGCGCCGCTCCACCACCACGCCATCAAACGGGGCCGTCAACCAATGCCGCTGCAGCTGCTCAGCCAGCAGAGCGGCGCGCGCTCTCGCGGCGGCGGCCTCGGCGCGTGCGACCACGAGGGTCGCGCGGGCGGTTTCGCCCTGCGATGCCGGCAGCAGTTGCCGGGTGGTGAGCGCCGTGGTTTCGCGCTCAATGCGTTCGGCATCGGCCATGCGCGCTTCGGCGGCGGCCTGCATCGAACGCGCGCTGTCGGCTTCTAATCGCGCCAAGCGATCGTCTAGCTTCAAGAGGCGTGCGCCGCGCGCCACGGTGCTGCCGGCATCGACGGCCAAGGACTCGACGACGCCCGACAGGCGTGGGGACAGTTCAGAACGCTGCGCGGCTGTTAGCTGGCCGCTGAAGCGCAGGCTGAGGGCTTCGTTCACTGCAGCCGGCTGCACGGTCACGACCGAACGCGGCGCTTGCGCCTGTGTGGCAGAGACCACCGTGGCAAACGCCAAGGTAAGAGCGAGGCGCGCAGCGTGCGTCATTGAGTTTATCCAAAGATTTCTTTTAGACCCTAGGTGGGCCGGGGTGATGTTGCCGTGCTGAGGCGGGCGCGCCCGGCCACCGCGACGCCGGCCAAAATCACCACGCCGCCGGCGAGCATGGCGGGCGTCAGGACTTCATCGAGTAGCAAGCTGCCCCAGGCCACGCCAAACACCGGCGCC
>JBBQIA010000260.1:0-3546 GCA_038324485.1 Lysobacterales bacterium | reverse complement strand
CGCCTGCCGATTGACCCGGCACAGGAGTGGTCGCAGATGTTCGCCGACGCCTGGCGCATGCATCGCGATTTCAGCTTCGACGAGCGCATGCGCGGCTTGGATTGGGCGGCCGTGCGCGCGCAGTACGAACCCCTGCTAGCGCGCGTCACCGATCGCTCCGAGTTGGACGACCTGCTCGCGCAAATGATCGCGCCGCTCAACATCCTGCATTCGCAAGTGCGCGGCGCCGACTTCCCCGTCGATCCGGAAACCGCCGTGCCGGCAATGCTCGGCGCGCGCTATCAGCAAACCGAAGCCGGCTTAACGATTGCCCGCATCTATCGCAGCGATGCCGAATTGCCCAATGAGCGTTCGCCGCTGATGCAGCCCAGCGTGGACGCGCGCGACGGCGACCTGATCGCGCAAGTGAACGGACGCGACATTCGCCATGGCGGCGATCTGGCCGAGGCTCTACATCATCAAGCCGGCCAGCAGGTGCTGCTCAGCCTCCGTCGCGACGGCCGCACGGTGAAGACCGTCGTCGTGCCGGTTGACGCCGGTCGAAACACGCAGCTGCGCTATAGCGACTGGGTGCAGACGCGCATGGCCGCCGTGGAAGACCAAGGCAAAGGCCGCATCGGTTACCTGCATCTGCGCGCCATGGGCGGCAACGACATCGCCAGCTTCGTGCGCGACTTCTACGCCAACGTCGATCGCGATGGCCTGATCATCGACGTACGCCGCAATCGCGGCGGCAACATCGACTCGTGGGTGATCGAAAAGCTGCTGCGTCGCACCTGGGCGTTCTGGCAGACCCCGAGCGCGCCGCCCTACTGGAACATGCAGCAAAGCTTCCGCGGCCATCTGGTGGTGTTGACCGACGCGCTCACCTACTCCGACGGCGAAACCTTCGCGGCCGGCGTCAAAGCTTTGGGCCTCGGCCCGGTCGTCGGCACGCGCACCAGCGGCGCGGGCATCTGGCTGTCTGACCGCAATCGTTTAGCGGACGGCGGCAGTGCGCGCATCGCCGAGTTCGGACAGTTCGGTGCGGATGGCCGCTGGCTGATCGAAGGCCGTGGCGTGAGCCCGGATGTCGAGGTCGACAACCTGCCGCACGAATCCTACAAGGGCCGCGATCGCCAGCTCGAAACCGCCATCGCGATGTTGGAGAAGGCGCTGCAAGAGCGCCCCATCGTCCAGCCGCCGGCTCAGCGCATTCCGCCGCCGGGCCAGCCGGGCCAAGACGCCGTTCGGATTCAGCCCTGAACGACGTCCGGGTTCCGCCGCGCGGTTAAGCCTTGCTGGGCTTGCCGCGCTTCGGCGGCGTGGGCTTGGTCGCCTCCACGCTGGGCGCGACTGCACCCGGCTCGGCCTGAATACGGCGCAGGACGGTGGTGGTGGCCAAGACTTCCATCTTTCCGCCCGCCGCCTTGAACGCGGCCAAATGGGCGGCGATGGCGCTGCTGCTCAACGAGCGCGGCGAGTCGGCCTTGCGATTCTGCGCCGGCGCCGAGGCGGCCGAGTGCGGGGTAAATGTGCGGGTGGTTGTCATGGCGTGTCTCCGACAAGCGTGATGGGGATCGGCAGCGCGGCATCGCGCGCATAGTCTTCGCGGACGGCCACACAATAGGGGCCACCCATGTGAAAGCGCCGGCAGACCTCGGGGCGCGCGTCATAGATCGAGCAGCACATGCGCGCCGAATCGATCGCGACGCACCAGCCTTCTTCGTCTCGAGCCATGACCGTCAGGCCGCCCTCGATCACCGTGGTCAGGTGCTCGGCAATGCCGTCCTCGGGATCAACCATCACCGTCAAACGGCAGCACACGGCGTCACAGCGACCGCAGTCCACGTCGGGATCGGTCTCGGTGTCGTAGCCAAAATCTTCAGCCGTGCTCATCGAGCAAGGTGCCGGGTAAGGGAATAGTGCAAGAACGAAATAACGAAGCTCCCGAAGGGGTGGCCGCCGTGGGCGGCATCGCAGCAGTGGAGCGGGCGGCCGAAGCAGGCCGTGCGCAGCGCGAGAGTGAAGTAGAACAATGGCTTAGCTTACGCCCTTCGGCTGGCCCCCGTTGCCGAAACCTCGGCAAGACCCCGTGCCGTTCAGGTACGCCTTGTGCACGGACAAGGCACCGCGCACCATGCGCGACCCCGAATTTTTGGAAAGGCGTGCATGCCTCGTTTCTTCACGTTCGCGCCGCAAGGCGCGCTCAGTCTCGCCGCGCTGATGCTGATCAGCGGCCCGACCGCAGCACAGCCCCAGGTCGCTGCTGCCGAGGCGCCCTGCTCCGATGTGTACGACGACGTCCTGCGGCTCGCCTGCTACGACCGCGCCGCCGGCCGCCTGCCCCCTCAGGCCGCCGCCGAGACGCCGGCAGACGTTGAGGACGCCGTATCGACTCAGCCGGAAGGCAGGCCGTCGGCGCTGGCCGCGGTATGGGAGCTAGAGCCCGAGTTCCGCCGCGACACCTTCAAGCTGGTGCCGCATCGTGCCAATTACCTGCTGCTCGGCCGCTACAGCGACAAGCCCAACACCCTGCCCACCAGCCCCACGCCGGGCAACAGCGTCACCGCGCCCATCGCCCTCGACGCCACCGAATCGAAGTTTCAGTTCAGCGTGAAGGTCAAGGCGTGGGAGGGCGTATTTGGCAGACACGGCAACCTCTGGCTGGGCTACACCCAGCAGTCGAATTGGCAGGTCTTCAACGGCGTAACCTCCTCGCCGTTCCGCGAAACCAACTACGAGCCGGAGGCGATCCTCGCGTTCCGCACCAATGCGTCCCTGCTCGGCTGGGACCTGCGCATGCTGAATATCGGTTTGGTGCACCAGTCCAACGGTCGCCCCCTGCCACTGTCGCGCAGCTGGAATCGCGTCTACGCGCAACTTGGCATAGAGCGCGGCAACGTCACCGTGCTGGCACGCCCTTGGCTCCGCCTCTCCGAAGACGAGGCCACCGACGACAATCCGGACATCCGCGACTTCATGGGTTCGGGCGACCTGCAGGTGGCCTACAACCGCGGCGGGCACGTTTACGCCGCACTGGGCCGACTCAACGGCTCGACCGGCCGCGGTGCGCTGCAGCTGGACTGGGCCTTTCCCATCTCGCTCTCGCTCAAGGGCTATGTGCAGGCCACCACGGGCTATGGCGAAAGTCTGATCGACTACAACTACAAGCAAAACACGCTGGGTATTGGCCTACTGCTGGTGCCTTGGCAGTAAGCGCGTTCAGCGACCCGTGAACGCCGCCTTCAGACCCCGCGCTCTAGGCTTCGCAGCCTTGCCCTAAGACCCCGGAACACTCATGGCGACCCAAACCCTCGACTCCATTAAGCACCGCATTTCGGCCAACGCCTTCGACGCCACGCGCAGCCTTTCACGCGCCGAAATTGAGGAGCTGGTGAGCTACGCCAACGAAGCGCCCACCTCGTTCAATTTGCAGCACACCCGCTTCATTGCCGTGGTCGACCCCGCACAGAAAGAAAAGCTCAAGGCGCTCAGCTGGAATCAGGCCAAGGTGAGCGATGCGGCGGTGACCTTCATCATCCTCGGCGACACGCTGGCGCACGA
>JBBQIA010000259.1:0-3547 GCA_038324485.1 Lysobacterales bacterium | reverse complement strand
GGCTTCGTGGGCATTGCTCGCACGGTGGAGGACTCGACCTACGTCATCGCGGTGTACGACCCCGAGATCGCCGACGAAGGGCGCAACGGCATCATTGGTCGCACTGTCGCGAGCATCGGCGGCCCTAACCTCGGCTACGTGCTGGTGTTCAGTGACTTCCGTAATCCTCTCGCTCAGCCTGAAATTCGCTCTCTCAGCACCAAATGGTCAGACGGTCCCGACCTGGTGTTCTCGGGTGACGCAGATGGCGCACTCTTGCCGGCTTCCCTTGCCGCTGAAAACCCCAATCTTGTTGAGGTCTGGCGCAGCGCCAACATGCCGGGCCGCGTGTTTAGCGCCTCGACCAGCGTTCCGGAAGACGTGCGAAAAAGCGTCGCAGAGGCCCTGCTGAAGCTGCATGAAGACGCGGATTCGCAAGCGGTGCTGACCGAACTGCGCACCGAACGCATGGTGAGCGTGGTTCCTGATGCCTACAACGGCATGGAGCGCTTGCTCTCGAGCACCTTTGGCTACGTGGCACCGGTTCGGGATACCCCTGCGGCGCCTGCCGCTGCGGCGCCTATCGCCACTGCTGCTGAGACCACACCTTCAGCCGAACCGTCAGAGGCCGAGGACGCGGTTCCGCAGGAATAACAAAGCGCGCCGGACGACGACAGCTGCCGTCGACGGTCTGCGGCTCAGGCTGCACTCGCGCTACGGGCCGCGAAAATAAATCAGAAAATCGGGGTTCGAGGCCGAACTCTTTCCAAGGCTGATGACGCCAGAGCGCCGCAACTTCGCCTCATCGCGATGCAGGCGCTGCTCATCATCGCCTTCGATGCGGAAGAAGCTGCCGTTTGTTGAACGGTCGGTCAGCACAAAGTGCCCGCGCTGGTACTCAATGACCGCATGACTGCGACTGACGCAGTCTGACTCCACGACCAGACCGCTGCCCTGTTCGCGGCCCAGCGTGAGCGGCTGTGACGCGGGCTCTAGCTCGATGGTTCGGCCGCGAAATTCCAAGACCAAACGACTTTCTTCGACACCGGCGTGCCCCGTGCGCAAAGCGCTTTGCACGGTGGTCATGCCGGCGGGATTTTCCTGCCAGACGATGTCAACGATATCGATGGGCTGAAGCTTGCCCGAGACCTGCGCAGTGCCCAGCGAGCGAACCGGAATGTGCTTGAGTCCGAGTGCCGTCGACGCCGTCGTGACCACCTGCTCGCGTCCGGCCAGCTTCGCCATCCGCGCGGCCGTATTCACCGCATCGCCGAAGACATCGCCGTCGCTCTCTAGGAGGCAGTCGCCGTGATGAAGCCCGATGCGAATGGCGAGATGTTCCGCCACGGCCGTGGCGTCGGTCGCTGTGTAGCGCTGCATCGCCACCGCCGCATCGACGCCGTCGAGCGCGTTCGGAAAGCAGCACATGATTTCGTCGCCGATGGTTTTGATGACGCGACCATCGAAGCGCTGGCAAATTCGCGAGAGCCCGTCCAGCAGATCAGAAATGAGTTTCCGAGCCACCACATCTCCACGCTGCTCGAACAGCTTGGTGCTGCCGCTGACATCGGCAAACATCAAGGTCAATGGCTGAGAGGTGGGCATGTCGTGAGGTTCTTCGACTCCGGCCTTTGAGCTTACCTCAGGCCAAACCGGCGGCGGCCGTCACGATATCGGCCTCGGCGGGCAGCACCAAGAACGCGGCACCCGCCAACGGCGTGTACGTATCGGCGCCCACCACGCGGGCGAGTGGCGTGGAGGCCAAGCCGCCCTCCACCAATGCCGTGATGATGCCCTCGCCCACTCCGGCGCTTCGGCGTCCTTCGTCGACGACAAGAACGCGCCGGGCCGAAGCCGCCTGCGCGCAAATGAAAGCCTCGTTGAGCGGCAGCAGCCAGCGCAGATCGACGACGCGAACCCGCCATCCGTGTTGCGCTTCAATCTGACGCGCTGCGCGGAGGCTCATGGTCACGCCGTTGCCGAAGGTGAAAATCACTAGATCATCGCCATCGCCGTAGACCCGGCCTTCGCCCAACACCATCGCCTCATTCGGCGGTGGATAGTGGGTGAGCCACTGCCCGTCCCCGGCCTCGTACAGATCCTTCGTCATGTAGGTGGCAATCGGCTCAAGGAAGGCACACACGCGACCGTCGACGCGGGCCAGCGCCATCATCGTGCGCAGCATCATTGCGGCATCGTCGCCGCGACTGGGGCAGCCAATCACCAGGCCCGGAATATCGCGAAGCGCGGTGATCGAGTTGTCGTTGTGGAAATGCCCGCCGAAGCCGCGCTGGTAGCCCAAGCCGGCGATGCGCACGACCATCGGATTGCGGAACTGTCCGTTCGAGAAAAACTGCAGCGAACAGGCTTCGCCGCGAATCTGGTCGCAGGCGTTGTGGAAATAGGCGAGGTACTGAATCTCGGGCATCGGCAGCATGCCGACGTTGGCGTAGCCCTGCGCCAAGCCAAGGATGATGGTTTCGTCCAACAAAGTATTGAAGACCCGAGCGCCGCCAAAGGCCTTATGCAGGCCCTTCGTCACCGTATACACGCCGCCCTTCTGCGCGACGTCCTCGCCAAACAAGAGCGCTTCCGGGTACTTGGCGAAAAGATCGTGCAGCGCCTGGTTAATCTGCACTGCCAGGTGCTTCGGCGCCTGCCGCTCGGGCAGGCGATCTTCGCCGCCGAAGGCCTTGATGCGCGCGGCGCTGTAATCGTTGCGCGCGGCCTCGCGAGCGACGATGTCGGCATGCACGGGAGCCAAAGGCGCGACGATCTCGGCGAGCGTTTCGATTTTCGGGCGACGATCGGCTTCCGCAGCGGCCGCAAAACACTTCGCACGGATGGCCTCGTAGTGATCGAGCACCTGCGTCTTCGTCATCAAGCCCGACATCAGCGCAATCTCGACCGAGCGCAGTAAGGGATCGCTGGCTTCGACCTGCACCAGTTCGTCAATCGAGCGCCACTCGATCTCGAAGTCGGTACCGGCGTGGCCCATGATTCGCGTGGTTTTCAGATGCAGAAAGGTGGGCCGCCGCGTACGCCGGCAGTGCTCCACCGCTGCGGCCACTTGGCCGTAACCGGTCGCCAAGTCCAGACCGTCGGCGAAGAAATAATCGAGGCCATGCATGGCTTTGTAGCGTTCGGCAATCCAGCCCTGCGGGGTCTTCACCGAAATGCCGATGCCGTTGTCTTCGCAGACGAAAAGTACGGGCGCCGGGAGCTTCTGATGCGCCGTCCACGCCGCCGTGTTGAAGGCCGTCTGCGCCGTGGCGTGATTGCTGCTGGCGTCGCCGAAGGAGCAAATCGCGATGCTGTCGGCCGGAATCGGCAGCGCATGGCCGATGCGCCGCGCCTGTTCGATGGCGATCGCCGTACCCAGCGCTTTCGGCAAATGCGAGGCGATGGTCGACGTCTGCGGCAACACCCACAGCGGCTTGCTGCCCCAAACCTTGTGGCGCCCGCCGGAAATCGGGTCGTCCTTGCTGGCCGCGAAGCTCAGCGCCGAATCCATGATCGGATCCATGCCCGGCAGCTTGCGAAAGCGCTCGGCCATAAATCCGCCGGA